>JAGHBZ010000261.1 GCA_021160705.1 Candidatus Sumerlaeota bacterium | reverse complement strand
ATATATTTCTTTACCCTCATAATGTCAAGTGGTTTGTCAAATTTTTTTAGACCCGTGTTCACAATTTTAAACCTTTCAGAAATCTCATATCACTTCAACTTAATCATCTACTCACAACAGAATACGTACACTACAGCTCACAATTGTAAAAGTATAGATGAATCAAATCCTACCGAAAAGTATTTGTCTATATCAAGAATTTTATAAATATGGAATTTTCAGGATTGGGAGATTTTAGCAAAACTTTGTAGTAGATTCTCCAGGATTTTCTCATCGGGTTTAATATTGAGTTTTTGCATTCCGGCAACTACTGCACCTATTACTGCAGGCGCTTTGGGACGAATAGGATTGCATTGGGAAAGATTGAGTTTTATGGCTTCGCTGAGCTTATTAAAGTAAAATATATTGTTCTCCAGCACACCGCCTGTTAGCACCACATCAATTAGCCCACTGGATTCAGTGAAGTTAAGCCTGGAGACTACTGCTTTAACCGCAAGCACAAGTTCAGCAATCTCTTCATTGATAATCGCCAGAGCAGCCCTATCACCATTTTCTGCGGCTTGTAGAACAAACGGAGCAATCTTGCCTACCTCTTCTTTAACATTAGATAACCCACCAATCCAGGTCACTAATTCCATAGGGCTCTCAAGCTGTAATTTTTTCAGAACAGGTTCGCTGAAGGACACTGGCGGGGTTCTGCCATCAAATGCTTTCATAATGGCAATCAGTCCTTTGAGTCCTATTCGATACCCGCTTCCTTCGTCAGCGAGAAATTGACCATAACCCCCAGCACGGGCAATATTACCTTTAGCATCCATTCCGTACACAATTGAACCAGTCCCGGCAATAATCAAGATACCTGACTCAGCGAGTGCACCACCTATAAGTGCAATCACCGCATCATTGGTTAAATACGTTTTATCTTTAATCCCCAATCGTTCAAGGACAGAGCCAATTCGTTCAAAATCAATAGGGCGTCCAACACCGCTCAGACCAAGACAAATATAGCGGAGCTGGGTACGGCGTTCGTCTCCTGCCAGCTGGTCAATGATTTGTTTAATGGATTGTTCCACACTCTCAAGCCCTACACTATGATAATTGGTAGAGCCAACCTGAGTGTGCCCAATAATTTCTCCCTGCAGGTTTGCAAGAACTCCTCGCGTCCTTGTACCACCACCATCTATCCCTATAATATATTCAGCCATTATTATCCTCCGTTAGTATTAGTTTATGCATTTAACCAGTGAGGTAAATAAAATTGAGAATATTAATTCAAGTAAATAAATGAAGGTTGCATTTTAATTATGTATCGTACAGGATAGCAAGTAATATTTTATCATAAAGATAAAAAAAGTAGCCTTAAAAAGTATTAAGTATTTGTGGTCATTCTTTTTATCACAAAAGAGAAAGGTATAGCAATTTACCATTCGGTAATTTACAATTGTATGATGAAGCTTGTGATGAGTGTGGAAGAAAAAGAGGTGAGAAGATGGAGCTATATTTAATGAGACACGGTGACGCAGTGGCAGAGGGCGAACGTCCTCTGTCAGACCGGGGCAAAACAGAGACAAAAACCAGCGCCGAAGGACTTAAGACGCTCAGAGTAAATCCCACTTTGATTCTTCATAGTCCACTTTTACGTGCGAAGGAAACAGCAGAAATTCTGGCAGATGTGTTTTCAGTTTTATCATCAAAACTCCTTCCATCTGACTTGCTGGCGCCAGGCGGAAAACGTGAATTGCTCTTACAGGAACTCCGACGCCTGACCAGCAACGAACGTGATGAAATTGTGCTTGTAGGACATCTACCTGATTTGGGAGAACTGATAACCTACCTTGTCTGGGGCGAACCTGTGAAGGAGATTCCTTTGAAAAAATCTGGCGTCGCTTTAGTAGAATGCACCCCGAGTACTTTACAACGCGGCAAAGGTATACTCCGATGGCTATTAACTGCGGAGCACTTGAGACTTATAGCATCTGCACATCCTGAGTGAACTGAAGTTTGTGCAGTAAATTTAGGAATTGATGTTTTGGGCTCGTATAAAGCAAGCATTTATCTTAACTGGTGTTAAACAGCATAAAGATGCAAATGGACTCAATAAATTTTTTCTCAAGCGAGTTCTTCTGGTATCATAGCTTTATGGTGTTTTTGATGGGGACGCTGGTGGGTAGCTTCTTAAATGTCTGCATCTATCGCATCCCGGCGAAGAAATCTATCGTGTTTCCCAATTCTTATTGTTACAGTTGTGGCTCACCAATTCGGTGGTACGACAACATACCATTGTTGAGCTATATAATACTCCGGGGTCGTTGCCGTGATTGTGCCGCTCGCATCAGCCCACGCTATTTTTTCATTGAATTGTTAACGGGCATAATCTTTTTCCTGAGTTTCTGGCGATTAGGCTACACGTGGGCAACGCCAATATACATCGTTTTTATTTGTTACTTTATCATTGCAACCTTCACAGATTTTGACCACTGGATAATACCTGATTCTATTTCTATCGGTGGATTTTTTCTGGCATTACTTGTGGCGTTAGTGGTACCTTCGTTTTACAAGGGACTTATCATTACACGGGCTGGTCCTTTTAGTGGTTTTTACTTTGCATCATTCTTAAATGCACTTGTCGGTGGTGCAGTTGGGTTTGGGTTATTATATATTATTGGCGTGATAGGCTCCTGGGTTTTTCAGAAAGAAGCAATGGGTGGTGGGGATATTAAATTATTCGCTCTAGTTGGCGCTTTACTCGGCTGGAAGAATACTTTGCTTGTCATTGCGCTCAGCTCTTTTATCGGTGCAACGGTTGGATTAATCTTGATTTTAGTTGAGCATATCGCTTTCAAAAACAAGAGAAGAACCTTGCAGGTGGATGACTCTGAGCCGTCAACCCGTACTCAACCCAACGCCGATGAACTCTCGCATCTAAACGAAATCCTGGCAAAATTGGATAAAGCTCATAAGGGCGTATCGCTATCCAGGGCTATTCCCTTTGGTCCTTATATTGCCATAGCTTCTATTATTGTTATCCTATGGCATACCGAAATAACAAATGCACTTAATTATCTCTTTTTTGTGAGATATTATTAGGACTGGTGAGTTGAAATGCATAAAGAAACCGAGACGGCGATTATTCGTGGAACAACGAGATTAATTGGACTAATCGGCAGACACATTAGCTATACTCTCTCACCTCCAATGCACAACACGATGTTTAGAACAATGGGACTGGACTATGTGTACGTGCCGTTGCCAGTTGAGCCAGACCATCTCAAGGATGCAATCGCCGGAATAAGAGCACTGAATTTTGTGGGAGTTAATGTGACTATTCCATATAAGGAAGAGGTCATTCCTTTACTTGACCGCATCTCGGAGGACGCCACTGATATTGGGGCAGTAAATACAGTAAAAGTAGAAGACGACGGTAGCCTGAGTGGATATAATACAGATATTTATGGGTTCTTGCAGTCAGTAAATGAAGAATTGGAGTTTGACCCCAGAGACAAACGAGTACTTGTGATTGGTGCTGGGGGTGCTGGACGTGCAATAGCAACGGGTTGTGTTAAGCAGGGCGCCAGACGTGTAGTTCTTGTGGATATTGTTGCAGAAAAATTGCAAAGTCTTAAGAAAGATTTAGAAGCATTATCTTCAAGCACAGAGATTGTGAGCTATTATGCGGGTGAGAACAAAAAAATAGAATCCGAATTAAGCAGTATTGACCTTGTTGCTAATGCCACACCCGTTGGTATGAATCCAGAGGATGAGCCACCAATACCTTTAAATGTGATAAACACACAGGCAGTTGTTTTTGACGCAATCTACGCAGTGAGGGAGACCGCTACTATGCGTTCTGCACGACTGGCTGGATGTAGTGCCACAATCAACGGAATTGGTATGCTTGTACATCAGGGAGCCAAAGGATTTGAAATATGGACCGGGAAAAAACCTGATGTCTCACTGATGCGACAGGTGGTTGAATCTCATATCTACAAAGAATAAAAATTCTCCTTGCGAATTAACCGATAAGAGGCGATTATATAATATTCCTTTTAAACTCATTAATTCATAGACGGCAGTGAGGTGATAAGTATGAACGACGAAGAAAAAAAAGAGGAGCTAAAACAGAGAATCGGTGAAAGAATAAGCTCCCTCAAGCAAGAGGTTATAGAATGTGTCCTGAAAGCAATACCGCCAGAGGTTGCTGAACATCTTGGTAACTCCAAGAAAGAACTACTAATGGCAATTCGCTCATTGATTGATACGGAGATTAAAAAAATTGATAAGACCGTTGAGCGTGTTAAAGAATTGCATCAAGAGAAAGAATAGTTAATGGAAGTTCGCCTGTTAAGCCATACACCAGAAATCGACAGGTTGGTCTACACAGCAGCTCGGACTTGTTATTCTAATTTGACACCTTCAGACATCTGGGAGGATTCACACGCCAATAAGCAAGAACTCATAAGAAGGATTATTGAAAGTGGACATCATAGTGTGCTTGAGCACGTAGTGTTCAATTTTGAAGTAGCGGGTATCAGCCGGGCTGCCTCACATCAGCTTGTGCGACATCGTCTTGCTTCTTATTCCCAGCAGAGCCAGCGATACGTGGAACCGCGTAATGGATTATCTTATGT
>JAGHBZ010000425.1 GCA_021160705.1 Candidatus Sumerlaeota bacterium | reverse complement strand
CATATTAAATTACAAAATAAATACTATACTTTTAACCTCCTGTCTATGTCAAGAGGCGATAAAAAATTTTATATGTCTATCCGAAAACTTCTTGATGAATATGGAGGACAGGCTGTCTCATTTATCTGGAAAATCTATTATACATTCTGCCATATAAGCCGATGCTGACATTCTATTTGGACAATAATCCATTGATATGAGCACGGGATAAAAGATAAAGTATTGCTCTGTTTTGCGTTTCTCCGATACAATATTAATTTAGATTTTGCGAAAGCGGTTATTAGTTATGCTTGACGCTTTGTTCATAGGAGCACATCCGGATGATTGCGAGTTATTTGCCGGGGGGTTGATAGCTCTTTTAACCAGGCAGGGATATACGGTGGGCATCCTTGACCTTACTGAAGGCGAACTCAGCTCACGTGAAACACGCGAAGAACGCCATCAGGAGAGACAACACTCCGCTGAACTACTCGGCTTACACAAATGCCTAACCCTGAGTCTTGGCGACACATCTCTTCAGGAGACTGATGAGAACATTAGACAGGTCGTTACAGCGCTTCGCCAGTTGCGACCAAAGTTCGTATTCCTGCAATATCCAGATGACCGACATCCAGACCACGTAAAAGCAGCTATTCTGGCAAAACGCGCTATCTTCTATGCACGACTTAAAAATTATCCTGTTGATGAAGAACCTTTTTTAATTCCGGCGTATGCTTATTATATTGGCAATACTCCAGTCCCACCACAACCAACTTTCATTGTAGATATTACCGAGACCTACCAGACAAAACTCAAGGCTCTACACGCATATACTTCGCAGTTTCATAACCCAGGGTTCAAAGGTTTTCCCACATATATTAGTTCTGAGCAGTTCTTCGCATTTATTGAAACAAGAGCCCGCTACTATGGGCATCTGATTGGAGTCGAGTATGGGGAGCCGTATATACTTGATAGACCAATAAAGTTGACCGAGCCACTTTCGCTCCTGAGAGAGCAGAAATTTCTTTGACCAAAATCTTGACACGAAATAAACAGATAAGTTACACTATATTTGTTTTATTTGTTCAAAATAAAAGAATCGGGGGGTTAGCTCAGTTGGGAGAGCGCAGCGTTCGCAACGCTGAGGTCGGGGGTTCGAAGCCCCTACCCTCCACCAGACTTTTCCAATTTTTTATCAAGGCTTGATTATGCGGCTTCGTGAAGAAAAAATTGATAGTCTCAGTCGTCAGCTCCTTAATTTTTTGCGCAAGCATAAGGACGTAACTTTCAAAGAAAAGGACATTCGTGTCTTTCTGGAAATCAAGCGTATAATCACCCTTGACTTAAAACGCGAAGATGAGATTGACGAGGAAGTCCATGAATTGCTGAAAAAATATCGCGAACGCATATCAAGCAAGGATATGGATTACCAGTATCTGTTCAGGCGTGCCAAAGCACAGATTATGAAAGAACGTGGTTTGAAAATCTGAAATAACAATGAGGCTTTCCGAAGAGAGAATATATTCTATCGTCGACCAGATAATTGACTCGTTGCTGGATAAAAATATGATTGAAATTTCTGTGCCGAAACTTAATCTGCGGCGTGATATGGCACGAGTAATTATTCAAGACCTGCGCATTGAGGATGAAATAGAGCAGGAAGCCATACGTATCATTAAATCAATGGGACGTGAAATACCTGAGGATAGCCCTGAATGGGTGAGTATCTTCAGACAAAAAAAGGAAGAACTTGCACGTCGCCGTAACTACATCCTGTAAGCTGCTTTATCTTGCTAACATTTAGTTTTTTCACCACACTTATTTTAATTTGTTCCTTTTAAAGATTAATCCAGTTGTCTTGGTTTTTGCTACTTAGGATAGAATCAGGCTGTTTTATGTTATAAATTGAGGTAGATTCCAGATGCTTTAACTCTGTGCCTCCCCAGCACTTCTGCGGTTTAGTTTTAAATTGACAGTAGAACGCAGGTTGCTTTAACTGATATTTTTAATATTATCATTGAAGGAGTGTGTATAATGAGTAAGACGAAGAATAAAATTTCAAAAGTAGTGCTTGCGTATTCAGGTGGACTTGATACGTCGGTCATAATTCGCTGGCTAATTGAGAACTATGGGTGTGAGGTGGTGGCGTTTATTGCAGATATGGGGCAGGGCGAGAACCTGAACCCCATACGTCAGAAGGCTCTGAAGACCGGTGCAACAAAAGCCATCGTCAAAGACCTTCGTCAGGAGTTTGTGCAGGATTTTGTAATCCCGGCAATTAAGGCTAATCTTCTTTATGAAGGAAAATACCCTATGGCGACCTCGCTTGGACGACCCCTGATTGCTAAATGGTTGGTCGAGGTGGCTAAATCCGAGAAAGCTGACGCTATTGCTCACGGCTGTACCGGGAAAGGCAATGACCAGGTGAGGTTTGAGCTTACTGCTTTTGCGCTTGCACCTGAGATGAAAGTTATCGTACCTATTCGAGAGTCAGAACTCAAAACCCGTGATGTGGCTATGGAGTACGCCCGAAAATACAAGATACCTGTGCCAGTTACCAAAAAGAAACCATACAGTATTGACCGCAATTTATATGGCATTAGCATAGAGTGTGGGGTGCTGGAAGACCCCTGGGTAGAACCTCCAGAGGATGCGTTCCTCATCACTCGCCCAATCAGTAAAACACCGAAAAATCCTTTAGAAATAACTATCGGGTTTAAAGAAGGAGTTCCTGTCAGGCTTAATGGAAAAAGGATGTCAACGTTGAGAATCATCCAGGAGCTCACTGCACTCGGCGGTAAGTATGGCATAGGGAGAATTGATTTGGTAGAGAACCGACTGGTCGGGATAAAATCTCGTGAAGTCTACGAGGCACCCGCAGCCACTATTTTGCTCACTGCACACAAAGAACTGGAGGCTATCACCCTTGACCGTGAAACAATGCATTTTAAAGAGATGATAGTGCCCCGATATGCGGAGCTGGTGTATTATGGTCAATGGTACACTCCATTGAGAGAGGCATTTGCGGCATTTGTGGACTCCACTCAGAAATTTGTTACTGGTGATGTGAGATTAAAACTTCATAAAGGGCAATGCATCCCAGTCGGCAGACGCTCACCGTATTCTCTATATCAGAAGTCATTGGCAACATACGAAGTCGGCGATATGTTTGACCACAGCGCAGCAGCGGGGTTTATCTCGCTTTTTGGTTTACCAATAAAAGTCCAGGCAATGGCACGTAAAACTCAGAAGTCAAAATGACTGCTCCTAATACAACCGCTGAAATAATCTCAACTGGCACAGAGATTCTTCAGGGACTTTACCCTGATACGAACGCACAATATCTGAGTAAGGTACTTAACGAACAAGGTATCCAGGTGGTGTATCACACTGCGGTTGGCGATGATGCTGATGCCTTACGTAGTGCACTTCAGATTGCCTCACAGCGTGCTGATATTGTTATTATTGGTGGTGGACTCGGTCCTACTCAGGATGATGTGACCCGAGACGTAGTCGCCGAGTTCGTTAACAAGCCACTACTTCCTGATAGCAAGGCAGAAGAATGGATAAAAAAACGGCTGACTGAGCGAGGCATTCCACTTCAGGACTATATCCTTCGTCAGAGTTGTGTGCCTGCGGACTCCCTGATTCTTTATAATTATGAAGGCACAGCACCCGGGTTTATCATCCCAGCTACTCAGGCTCATCCCTGTATTATTGCCCTCCCCGGTCCACCACGTGAGATGCATCCAATGGTAGAACGAGATGTCATCCCGTTTATCAAAAAAAATTACGCCGGGGCGGTATTCATCCGGACTCATATTATTCATACAATAGGTGTACCAGAATCATTCATTAATACCAGCTTGCGAGATTTATTTACTGCTGATAAACGCGTGACGCTGGCGCTTCTGGCAAAAGTAGGTATGGTAGACATTCGGCTAACAATCAGTGCGTCGTCATCAGACGAATTGAACGAACTCTCCGAGACATTCCCACAAAAAATCCTCAAACGCCTTAATCCTGAAGATGTCTATGGATTTGATGACGATACTTTGGAGCTATCAGTAGGACGACTCCTTATTGATAACAAACTTCGGGTTGCCTGTGCAGAATCCTGTACTGGTGGGTTTCTCTCTATGAGACTGACAAACGTCTCCGGCAGCTCCGCTTATATTACCGAAAACTACGTGACCTATAGCAATGATGCAAAAATAAAAGTTCTTGGTGTCAAAGCACAGACACTTGCCAACTATGGTGCCGTCAGCTCACAAACCGCTTATGAAATGGCTGACGGTGTACGTAGACTCGCTGATGCTGATATTGGTATCAGTATCACAGGCATAGCGGGTCCCACTGGAGGTAGTGCAGAAAAACCTGTGGGACTGGTCTACTTTGGACTGGCTACAAAACGTGGAGTCAGCACGTATAAACGTCAATTTTATGGCAATCGGCACGAGAACCGACTCTGGTCCACGGATTTTGCATTAGACCTTATTCGGCGCAGTGTGCTTAATGGGCTTAATCCTGAAATCTCTTTTCGCTTTTTTAACACCGACTGATGTTAATTTATCATTCAGAACTCTCAGGGGTGTGATGAAATAAAGAGTGATGAAATCTCTCTCAGCCGGAAAATCATCAAACCACACACCTTTATGGCACCTGTTGCTCCTTATTGGAATAGTCATTGGTGCATTCATCTTACGCACAGAGAATATTGGGTTTGGGCTGCCACATTTCTTTCACAATGACGAGATATACAAGTTAAGAGAGATTAATCACTATTTGAGCGAAGACTTCCATCCGATTAAATGGCATCACCCAACATTTATGCCCTATTCATCTGCTCTAATTGTTGCGGGTTACGAATCACTCGCCAGAACTCGCCTTCTGGACTATGAGCGAATGCTGATGTCGCGTCTATGGATAGCTTTTCTTGGGAGTATGACAGTTTTGGTTGTCTTTTTCATTGGGCGATACTGGCACTCAAGTGCGCTTGGACTAATTTCAGCATTTTTACTGGCAATTGTGCCACTCCACGTACTCTGCTCACATTATCTCAAGGAAGGTGTTCCCCTCGTTTTCTGGATGACGATTGCTCTGGGGTTCTTTCTGCGGTTTATACGTGAGAAAAAGATATATCTTGCTGTAATGAGTGGAATTTTCACCGGGTTTGCTACTTCTACAAAATATTTTGGTCTCTCTCTTCTACTGATTTTCTTGCTCTCTCTCATAATCATCTGGGGCGTAAAAGTGTGGCAGAAAAGAACGGTAATTGTTTTTGGTTTGTTCATCCTTTCTTCTATCGCAGGGTTTTTGGCATTTACGCCTTATAGTATTGTTGACTTCCACAAATTTCAGCGTGGTTTTTGTTATGATGTGCGCCATACTCGGCGTGGGCATGAACGTCAGCCGATTTATCCCTGGCGCTATGCCTGGTCTTTTCACATTCAAAAGAGTAT
>JAGHBZ010000107.1 GCA_021160705.1 Candidatus Sumerlaeota bacterium | reverse complement strand
GTTTATATGGATGCCCCTTCACGAAAAATTTAATAAAATATTTTTTTGTTTTGTCAGGTTTATAAATAATTCTATCAAGGTCAACCAGCTCATAACGATATACAAATGGGCGAAGGTAGAACTTACCGTTCTCATCAATGAAATGAATGGTAGTAGGCGGGTGATAGAAATTCATTAGGTCTTGCTTATGTGGGTGATACGGGCTTAAGAAATCCGCAAAGATAGCTCCCAGATAAAGCACAATGAGAACTCCAGCACCACTCATTGCAATACGATTCCTTATCAGGCGCCGCATCATCAATGCCCAGGGTGAATGACCCTTAGAGATTTTCTCATTGGCAGTATGCTTCTTTCTGTTCATATATATTTATATTATTCCAGCCGAATCCTTGGGTCACTCAGTGCGAGAATAAGGTCAGCAATAAGATTTCCTATTATCAACATCACTGACGACATAAGCACTGCAGCTACTACCAGATACATATCTTTTGCGAATAAAGCTTCAATAGTAGTTCTACCGAGTCCCGGATAGCTAAAGACCACCTCCACCAGAAAAGCCCCGCTCAGCAGAACTGAGAATGAATAGCCGAATAACGTAATCAGGGGATTAATGGCATTGCGGGTAGCATGCTTGAGTATGACCACGGGTTCAGAAAGTCCTTTTGCGCGGGCAACGGTCACATAGTCAAGTCGCAACACATCAAGAAGATTACCCCGCATCTGCCGCATATAGTTTGCCATAGAGGCTGTGCCAAGCACAATGGTCGGCAATACTAAGTGATGAGCAACGTCAAGAATTTTTTGTACTGTGCTTAACTCTTCGTAATTTAACGAGCGCATACCACCTGTGGGAAACCATCCAGTGATTTTTGCAAACAGTACCATCAGGAGTGCAAAAAATACATCTGGAATGGATAAGCCAAAGAAGGCAATAGCAGAACATAATTTATCTACCCAGCGATATTGGTAGACCGCACTGAGTATACCAAGCGGAATTGAAAGTATCCAGGCAAACATTATTGAAGAGGCAGAAAGTATAAAAGTGTTGAATAACCGTTCTTTGATAATGGTGAAAACCGGTTGATTGGTGCTGAATGAGTAGCCAAAGTCCTGATGTAGGATGACATTTTTTAGCCACTTCCCATAGCGAACATACCAGTGGGGGTTATCAAGTCCAAGTCGGCGTTTCTCAGCTTCAATGACCTCTTCGCTTATCTGGGGATTCATACGCATTCGCGCAAGATAATCCCCTGGTGTCCGATTAATCAGGAAAAATGTTACCAGTGAAATGGCAAACAGCAATGGGATTGCCTGAAGCAATCTCTTTATTATGTAAGTCCTCATAGTATATCCTGACTCACAAAATTCATTTCTTATTTTCTTTCCAAACGCCTACCTATACGGCATTTCAGTTATCTATAATACCAGGTTTTTCTGACGTCTATAGTGGAAAAGCAAGAAAAGAAAAAAGGGACCCCCACACACAGCGGTGATGACCCCGACCGGTAGTTCCACAGGAGCAAGGAGTTTCCGCGCAAGTGTGTCAGCTATGATAAGGAATGCACCACCTATTAATGCACTACACGGGAGAAGGACCCGGTGGTCAGCGCCAAAAATTAATCTTACCAGATGCGGGATAATTAATCCTACGAACCCAATTGGACCACATACCGAAACCACACCAGCAGTGATGAATGAAGCCGAAAAGAAAATTATAATCTGCACACGCCTGACATCCACACCCAGATGGTGAGCTGTGGATTCATCAAGGGTCAGGATATTCAATGCCCGGGTATGCATCAGAAGCAATCCACCCCCAATTAATACGGTTAGCATTACTACAATCAGTTGACGATACCCCGCTATATCAACCGCACCCATCATCCATCTAATCATCTGATACGCCTCGCCCGGCGCACTCAAATATTGAATCAGGAGTATTAATGCGGAGAAGAAAAAATTTAAAGTCACGCCAGCCAATAGCAAAGTTATGGGATTAAGTCCACCACGACCCCTTGCTAACATAAACACCACACCTATGGCGACCAGCGCACCTATCAAGGCAGAAAAAAATATTACTGGTGTAAAAAGCAGAGCTAATGAGAACCCGATTTTGATTGCCAGTACAGCACCCAGACTGCTACCCGCAGATATTCCCAGCACGTATGGGCTGGCAAGAGGATTCCGAAGTAATGCCTGAAACGCCGCTCCGGCTAACGATAACCCTAATCCTGCACAACCCGCCAGCAACATTCGGGGAATACGAAGTTGCCAGAATATCGCCTGCTCCTGGAGATGACGTTCGCTACCGAAAAGTATTGAGGGAGTGATTTTTATCGTTCCAATCCAGGGCGTAATGAATACTGCAATAAGAAAAACAAGCAGACTACTTCCGATATATAACAGATACTTTGTAGCTGTGAGTTCAGTACGCATCTTAAGTTTCTGGACACGCATATTGATTAATCATACTATTTCTAAGCCCCGAACAAGACCTAATCCCTGGCTCGGTCGACTCGTGTATATCTTCACTTCTTCGTTAAAGATTGTATCCAATGTTACAATATCTCCAGTTTTGCCTCTCCTATTCACGAGGATACCATAATTCTTTTTAGAACTGGTTGTTTAGGTATTTTGAAAATGGCATAAAGAAATTTTACTTCTTCTGAATAAAATCACAATTCTTTTTAGCAAAAATTATTTTTAATAGGATAACAAGACCTGAATTATGGGCTTTGATTCATTTAAACTCCTGAAGTAGAGCTCCTATTTCTAACCACCATCGCTACGAGAATAAATCCGAATGGTAGGATTATTAAAACCCATAGAATAACGAGGTTGAGTAAACTCTTTAATCAATTTCCAGTTGTTAAAAAGATAACTGTAAAAATAATAAGGCTCTTTTTTCCTACGATACAACTCAAAATGACGCTGATAAAGAAAGCCAGAGACAACGATATAGTCAAACTGGTCAAGAAACCCTGGCTCTAAAAACCATTTACATTTCTCTGAGCCTCTTTTTGCGGAACGACCAAGACCCGGAACATCAGGTAGATAGGAGTCTCTCCCGACAAGAAATATCTTTGAATCTAATGGGATATTCTGGACAATCCAGTATGCGGCTTTTTCTCTGGTGTCGGGGTTCATCGCCAAATCCATCTGTATAGTTTGCTTCAATGGAAAATAGGCAATTAATACAAACAGAAAAATAAGACCATATTTAATGGGCATGCGAGATGAGTGAGCATATAGATAAACAATCATATATCCGGCAAATAACATCAAAACAGGAAGAAGAGGCAAGGCGTATCTTTCATAGTTTGGTGGTGGTTTAAGGGGTGATGATTCAATTAGCAAATATAAGATGACGAAATAAATAGCGAGGAGTTTTGTCTCATTTCCGTTTCGGCGTAATGCAACAATCATACCGGCAATGGATAAGAGAAACAACGGCAAGCTCGTTCCGGGTATAATACTCTTTTGAATGTGAAAAGACCAGGCATAGCGCCAGGGATAAATCGGCTGACGTTCATGACCACGCCGAGTATGGCGCACATCATAACAAAAACCACGTTGAAATTTGTGGAAGTCAACAATACTATAAGGCGTAAATGCCAAAAACCCCGCGATAGAAGAAAGGATAAACAAACCAAAAACAATTACCGTTCTTTTTTGCCACACTTTTACGCCCCAGATGATTATAAGAGAGAGCAAGAAAATCAGTAGAAGGGAAAGACCAAAATATTTTGTAGAAGTAGCAAATCCGGTGAAAATTCCACTCATTACAGCAAGATATATCTTTTTCTCACGTATAAACCGCAGAAAGAACC
>JAGHBZ010000433.1 GCA_021160705.1 Candidatus Sumerlaeota bacterium | reverse complement strand
CGCTACATAGAGACCATTTTTCTTGCCTGCTTCTGGTCTCCTGAGTTCTTTATAAGATTTATTTCTTATCAATACGGAGACCAGGAATCCAGGAGATAAGGATTATTTCTGCACCTATTACCCTGTTCACTTCCTGGGATTTTTTAGAATCATTCAATCGCTCAAACTGGTGGTATCTTGCGGGTCAAGAGGTTAGTGTCCGACTACCGGGGTAAATGAGCTCTAATCCTTTTTTACACAATGGACACTCCTCAGGAGTATAGTTCTCAAGTTCTAATGTAAGCCATTTAACGAATCGTTCCTCTGGCTTGAACTTCCCCCTGCTCCTGTCCACTATTGCCACAAATCCCTTTATTTTAACCTGTCTATGGTGGATAAGGAGTTCCTTTATTTCAAGCACCGACCCCCCGGTAGTTATGACGTCTTCAGCAATTAGGACATTCTCCCCGGGATATATTTCAAACCCGCGCCGTAGCGTCATCTTACCCTCCTGTCGTTCAGTAAAGACCGCACGACACCCCAGCAGGCGAGCAAGTTCGTAACCAAGAATTATTGCACCCACTGCCGGGCTTACCACTACATCTATCTGCTCTTCTTTAAATGTCTGTGCCAGTTCCTCAGCTATCTGGCGTGTGATTTCTGGATATTGGAGGAGTCGTGCACACTGGAAATAATACTGGCTGTGTCGCCCGGAAGAAAGACGAAAGTGCCCGGTCAGAAGTGCTTTTGTCTGTTCAAGGATTTTCTTTTTCTCAGGTTCAATCTTATCGAAGATGTTCACCGCTCAACTCCGTTGCACACGAATTTATTTTGCCGCCCTTATAAGGGCTAAAAAATGTTCAGCCTGTTCCCGTGCTCGTTGGGCAAAATCACTCTCCTGCGAGGCAAAGATGATGGAACGCGATACATTAAAAATAAGTCCACCTTTATCAGTCCCTCGTCTGCCAGCCTGCAGAACTGCTCTAATATCACCGCCCTGTGCACCAATTCCCGGCACCAGAAACCACCCTTCAGGAAACCTCTGGCGGATTGCCGAAATCTGCTCTGGATACATTGCACCAACGACCAGCCCAATGTTGCCGGATTTTTCATTCCACTCCCGGCATTTCTCCGCTACTGAAAGGTACAGCTCTTCTGGCAACTGGAAATCTTTTGCTCCGGGGTTGGACGTCAGGCATAGCACAAACACCCCTTTATCCTGATACTCCAGAAAAGGCGTAAGCGAGTCATAGCCCATATAAGGATTAACCGTCACCGCATCAAACCCGAACACATCAAACACCGCCCGCGCATAGTGGCGAGCAGTATTGCCGATATCCCCGCGTTTGGCATCTGCAATCACCGGGACCTCCGACGGAATTAACGCACGTGTCTTTGCAAGCGTCTCCATCCCCCTGGGTCCGAGACTCTCATAGAACGCAAGATTGATTTTGTATGCACACACAAGGTCTTTAGTGGCTTCAATTATCTGCTGATTAAACCATAGCTGAGGATTATCTTTAAGCAGGCAGGTCCTGGGTATGCGTGCCACATCACTGTCAAGCCCCACACACAGCAAAGAATCTCTTTCCCTTGCCAATTCCTCAACTCGTTCAAAAAATCTATTCATTATCTTACTTCTCGTCTTTCATTCTGATTTTCAAATCCGTGATTCATTTATATTTATCAAGCCATCTACTCCGAGCCAGAGCATATTTTGACCAACTTCAGAAGAAGGCAATTCTGAACTCTTTGTATCCCTTTTCCTGGGGTGAGAGCTCAGTTAGCACGTCGGTCACCCGTGCAAACGCCGGACCCCTCCACAACGCTTTTATGAGGTATTGAAGTTTCTCTTCGGGTCCATCCGCCTCTACTTCCACATCTCCATTTGGCAGGTTTCTGACGAATCCCTTTAGACCTGCCTCCTGTGCAACATCAAACACAAAGTATCTGTAACCTACACCCTGTACACGTCCTCTTACTATTGCGTGTAAATGTGGCATCCTTGTCTGTCCTCGTTATTTCAAATGCATTAGATAAGGGGTTCGTGGGCGGGGTCGCAATACCTGTTCAAACACAAAAAATAACGCTACACTGCTCAACATATTCTCGGCAACCCAGATGAGCTTATGCGTGCTATATGTGCCAAATAGTAAAAATGTTATTCCACCGGTTAGTAGGTCTGCAAAAAAACTCAAAGCGCCAACTATTAACATCAGAGCGAAATATTGTCCAACATAGAGCTTCCCATAGAAATAGCCCGCTGAAAATCCCACGATTGTGCCGAGTAAAGCACTTGCACCTAAGAGCTCATACCTCAGGGAGCCGATGATAAGCCCCAGAATAAAACCCGTGATAGCACCTATATCAGCGCCCCATCGCACTCCACAATAAATCGCCAGCAGTAGGGTTAAAGATGGCACAGGAATCCTGTTTCCGCAAATAATCCCCAGCCCTATCTCCATTCCTATAAGCACAACGCCAATGGCACTTAATTTTATTATTACCCACCACCATTTTACCTTCGGGCGAAATATGAAACTTTTATATGCCACTGCTCTTACCTTTGATTAAGACTATAAAGTTCTTTACCTCGTACTCTCCGCAATATCTCCTCCAGTTTCAGCGCTTACAATACCTCTGGAATCAGTTACTTTAATTAAAATATATTCCGATTCAAAAGACGAGGTTTCAACACTTTTTCAAAAGATATTCAGTATTTTATCTTAACCACAGTATACTCTCTCAGAGCGCGAATTGTTAGCGCTTCAGAGCACTGAGTTATTATTTATTATATT
>JAGHBZ010000095.1 GCA_021160705.1 Candidatus Sumerlaeota bacterium | reverse complement strand
GTTCTTAATATGGTGAGTAGCACCGGGATACTGAGCGGGTGTGATTGAGCATTGTTCAGCGGAGAACTTGGTTAAGATATGGTCATAGGAGTGGTAGCGAGCAAAGATAAGGCTAAGGTTAGCTTTCTTGAGCAGAGCGATAAGTGGTTTTGGTTTTTCTTTCAGTGGCAGGAGAAGTGAAGGACATCCCAGCACAACAAGGACTTTATTAATTGCGGTTTTATAAGTTATGCGAAATCGCAGCGTATGTCCCGGTATGCCGAAAATCTCAGCCTTGGTATATCCAGCGACATTAATTTTTTTGTTCTCAAGCAGGATGTCGGCTTTAATGTCATTAAACCGAACGGTCTTCGTGGAGTGTTCAGCAAAAGGAATGGTTAATTCAATATTTGCGGCGTTGAGACGCACTGAAAGTTTCGGGAGTCGCATCTTTTTTTCTGGAGTTGCACTGAGGAGCCGGTTGAGCAAAGGATTCTCAAAAACTATGGATTCGTTCCTCTTCGTAGGGATTTTAATCTTCAGGGTTGAGGGGTTATCAATCTGAATAGATTTAATCCTGAATGGGAAGTATTTTAATTGCATTTTGATGGATTGAAACTCGAGCGAGCCGGCTGATGCAGGGTCAAAGAGACGAACACCCTGGAGTCGTGCACTGTGTCTGACCAGGACAATTCGAGCCTTATCATACTGGAGCTCCAGTCCCTTACCATATTTTTTCATTGCACCTGATATTATTGGCTTGACGATAAAAGCTGGGAGTGGGAGAACATATCCAATACATACAATTATAATCAGGAGTAGCAAAAATCCATAAATTATCCTTATAATATTTCTTTGCCAGCGTTTTTTAACCATAGTTAGTTATAGTTAGTTATATAATACGCACTTAGATAACCAATTAGATTAGTAAATGATACGACGTGTGTTCAATATAAAATTGATTGGAAAGAGGGGACAAAAGTTTGCTATAGAAATGGACGATGGTTCCTCAATAGTACTGACAGGCGAGACAATTCTCAGGAATAATATTAGACGGCAACAGGAATTGTCGGATGCGGATGTGCAGAGATTGATAGCAGAGGATGAATATATCCGAGCCAGGATGATTGCATCAGGTTATCTTGCGTTACGGCGAGTTTCGGAAAAACAACTGCGGGATTATTTGTTGAAGAAAGGATTTACCCGACAAAGCATCCAGCGGGTAATATCTGAAATGAAAGAGAAAGGACAGGTGGATGATGAGAAGTTTGCTCAATTATTTGTAAAAGATAGGATGAAACTGAAGCCTATGGGACCATTACGGTTAGTTGCGGAACTAAAGAAACGAGGGATTAAGGATGAGATAATAGATTCCGTTACGATGCCGTTTTTTAAAATAGACGCCCAGAAAGAACTTGCTACGAGATTGGCTAAGAAGAAAATAAACTCACTTGAAAAATATGACAGCCTGAAAAGAAAACAGAGATTATATTCTTTTCTTAAACAGCAGGGATTTGAAAAAGTAATTATCGCTGATGTTGTACGACACATTCTCGGAGGGGATATGGATAAGGCGTATGAATAAGAGGTGCATTATACTCGGGGTTCTCATTATGTTGGTTAGTGGATTGCTGGCGACCTTTGCCATAGAGATTGTTGTGCTCTCAGAAACAAAATATGGAAAACCCGTGCAGACGCCAGCCCAGAGCATTATTCCAGAGGCTGGAGGGAAGATTGGGACAGTGCGTTCATTATCTTTTTTTGAAATTAGATTGCATCCAGACGGCGGTAAAATTTTTTCCGACCCGATAGATTTCGCCCTGGACACAAGAGGTAGACTATATGTGCTGGATAAATGGAAGGGACGGGTGTTTGTATTTGAAGCCGTGTCGTTGCGACTGCTCACTTCCTGGGGAAAGAAGGGTAGGGGAGAAACTGAACTCGCACAACCCCTGAGTCTGGCGGTTAATAATCTGGGCGAGGTGCTACTCGCAGATTACTCACAGCATCTAATAAAGGTGTACCGCAAGGATGGTAAATTCGTGAGAACAATTGTGCCGAGATTTGAGGGCAAGCCGTTAAAGATTTTGCCCACAGCGATTGCCGTTGATAGCAGAGCAAATATATATGTTGCTGATGAGAACACTCATTCTATACTTGTTTTGGACTTTAAGGGTAAGGTGATGAATCGGATAGCAGTAAAAGAGGGCGAGAGAAAAATCCCACAGTCAATAAAAGGGATGGCAGTAGTTGATGACCTTTATCTGTATACTGCAGATGCAGAGAGAGGTGAGATAAGAAAATTCACTTTAACAGGTAAACCCCTTCTCACAATCTCCAGTAAGAGTAAATCTGAAAAAGCATACCTAAAGTTCCCACTCGGAGTAGCAATATCAAAAAAGAAAAAAATATACGTTGCTGATAGTGGACATTTTCGCATTGCTGTGTTTGACCAGGACGGAAACTTTGTTAAGGAGCTAAAATGGCAGGACAGGAGACATCAACCCCTGGTTGAACCAATAAAGCTCACATTTGACAGGAAAGGCAACCTCTTTCTCATAGACCGCCGTTACCGCCGCATCCTCAAAATCCCCTCACATTACATAAATTAAGCCCTATATCTTCAAGCATAAGTTTATAAGATTTACTCGAATGTAGGTTTTACAGGATGCCTTTGGTGGAGGGGATGGATTTGATGCGTGGGTTGTGCTGGAGTGCTCTGCGTAGTGCCAGTCCCGCGGATTTAAACAATGCCTCGTGGATATGGTGAAGATTGGTACCATAGAATAGGCGAAAGTGTAAGGTAATGCGAGCGTTCATCGCTACGGCGCGGAAAAACTCCTCTGTGAGTTCAGCATCATAGTTTCCGACTCGTTCACGAGGATACGAGACGTCAAACTTCAGGAACGGGCGGTCGCATATATCCACGACGCAATGAGCCAGAGTCTCCTCCATCGGGACAAATGCCGAGCCGTAACGCTCTATTCCTTTTTTGTCGCCGATAGCGGTCAGAAATGCCTTGCCAAAACAGATGCCAACATCCTCAACAGTATGATGCCAGTCAACTTCAAGGTCACCTCTCCCAGAAATATTAATATCAATCAACGAATGAGCAGAGAATAGCTCAAGCATATGTTCAAAAAACGGCAGACCCAGGCTTCCTTCAAATTTGCCTTCACCATCAAGGTTTATGGCAATGCTGATTTCTGTTTCTTTTGTCTTACGCTGAATCTCAGCGCGTCTTGGTTCTTTTTGTTGATTTTTTTTCATTTTTAACTATTTCCTTTAATGCGGTGATTAATTTTTTATTTTCGTTTTCTTTACCGACGCTGATGCGTAGACCATCAGCCAGACGTGGATGGTCAAAATATCTAACAAGGATTTTTTTGCGTTTCAATGCCTCGTATATCCAGCGAGCATTTTCACACCAGCGCGCAAAAAAGAAATTCGCCGATGACGGCGGAATGTTAAATCCGAGTTTTGTGAGTTCTTTAATCAAATGGCTTCTTGATGCGATGATATTTTGTATAATTTGACGGTAATACCTGATGTCCTGAAGTGCAGCGATTGCCGCTATTTGAGCCATTACATTCACATTATATGAATCTTTAATTTTATAAAGATACTCCACAATGTGAGGCTGAGCAATGCCAAACCCAATTCGCAGTCCTGCAAGTCCAAATGATTTGGAGAAGCTACGAGTAACGATTATGTTGTCGAATAGTTTCACCAATGCGAGTGCGTGTTTCGGTGCAAAATCCACATAGGCTTCATCAACGATTATTATAGAATCAGGATTAGCCCGACATATTAAGGCAATCAGCTCAGTATCATAAAATGTCCCAAATGGCGGATTCGGATTACTCAGACAGATAATTTTATGTGGGACACGCTTAAACAAAGCTTCAGGTATCCGGAGGTCATCATCCAGTTCGTAATAGTGCATTGTTGCGCCAAATAGCTGTGCCAGGGTCTCATAGAGAGTGTATGTGGGGAACAACCCAGCAACTGAATCTCCCGGTGATAAATAGCATTGAAAAATCAGGCGAAGAACCTCATCTGAACCGTTGCTCACAAAGATATGCTCAGCCGAAACCCGCCAGCGCTGAGCAGTGATACTTCGTAATTGCCTGAATTGTGGGTCAGGGTAAATACGCAGTCTGTCTTTTATTGATTGTTTCAGAGCCCTGAGAACTGCTGGTGAAGGAGGATACGGGTTTTCGTTGGTATTGAGTTTTATGAACCCGGCGATTTGTGGTTGTTCTCCAGGCTCATAGGGACGCAATAACCGTATATTCTCATTAGGCAAAATCATACGTTGATAATCTCAAAATAATTATACCGTTATTCTCTGGTTAATTTTTGTTTTCTGATGTAGATAGCATTGGCATGAGCAAAGAGTTTCTCAGATTCAGCAATCAGAGCTGCAATATCTCCAAGCCCTATGAATGCTTCTTTAGAAAGTTCTACCACGTGATTGGTCTTCATAAAATCCAGCACTGATAAAGGCGAAAAGAATCGAGCAGTCCCACCAGTGGGAAGAGTATGGTTTGGACCTGCGACATAATCGCCGATGGCTTCAGGTGTAAACTCCCCAACAAATATTGCGCCTGCGTTCCTTATTTTTTTCACGAGCCCATAAGGATTGCGTACCATCAACTCCAGGTGTTCCGGTGCTTTAAGGTTAATCAGCTCAACGGCTGTGTTGCGGTCAGGGACGCTGATGACCAGTCCCTGTGTGGCTAAGGATTTTTTTATTATTGAGCGTCGTGGTGAGTCATTTACCTGACGTTCCAGTTCTTCAAGGAATGTCTTGAGTTCAATGCGCCCAATAAAAATAGCAATCGGCACAGCATCAGGTGAGTGTTCTGCCTGAGAAAGCAAATCCGCAACCACAAACCTCACATCAGCTGAAGTGTCAGCCACCACCATTATCTCACTCGGACCAGCTATCATATCAATATCAATGACACCGTAGAGTAGCCGTTTGGCATAGGCGACGTATACATTGCCCGGACCAACCACTTTATCCACCTTTGGAATAGTTTTCGTGCCAAATGCGAGTGCGGCAATTGCCTGTGCGCCACCAACCTGATAGACCTCTTTAATTCCAAGAAGATATGCGGTTGCGAAGGCCAATGATGTTTTCTTGCTCCTAGTAGGTGGTGTGACCAGAATAATTCGCTTAACCTGTGCTATTTGAGCCGGGATGACGTTCATAAGAACCGACGATGGATACTCTGCCAGTCCCCCGGGAACATATATTCCCACACTTTCAAGTGGCAGGAACTGATGATGAAGCCATATTCCTTCTTCTTCAATCAGGCTATAATTAGAGGGGAACTGTCGTTCATGAAATTTACGTATACGTTCAGCGGCAATTTTGAAGGCATCTTTCAAAGGGTCAGGTGTATCGTCCCACGCTTTTTTTAACTTAGATTCAGACACACGAAACCGTCGTGCACTGGCGAATTTCATCTTATCGTACTTCTCTGTAAACTCAAGGAGAGCCTGGTCGTCTCTTTCCTCCACAGCCTCAATAATCTTTGCTACCTGACGAAGGATTTTATCATCATAAGGAAGGCGACGACTGAGAATGTCCTCAATTGTTCGCCTATCCTTTTTGTAGTCAAGAAAACGTATCATTTCTCCAGCCATAACGCTAATGTATTATAGACCCAAACACAGCGTACCTAAAGTATATTCATAGGTAAATAGTGCTAAGTACTGTGTTTTTAGTCAAATTTTATTCCATCAACAGTGGTAATTTTTCTGAATTCCTCAATAAGGCGACGTGTGATTGGCCCGGGCTTACCATCACCTATCACCCTGTTATCAACTTTTACCACAGGAATTGCCTCTGCAGCAGTGCCAGTTAGAAAACACTCATCCGCATTGAATACTTCAAACCGGGTAAAGGGTTGTTCAATCACTGGATACCCTAATTTTTGTGCAATTTCAATGATACAGTCTCTGGTTATTCCACGTAACGCTCCAAGATAAACCGGCGGGGTAATGAGCGTTCCATCTTTGACAAGAAAAAGGTTATCGCCGGTACATTCCACTACATAGCCATCCTTATTAAGCATAAGTGCCTCCAGTACACCTGCGTTATGAGCTTCAATTTTTGCCAGGATGTTGTTCAGATAATTGAGAGACTTAATTCTGGGATTAACTGCTTCAGGGAAATTTCGCGTCGTTGGCACCGTAATGACCGAAAGCCCATTTTTATAGTACTCCTCAGGATAGAGCTGGATGTTTGCCGCAATAATAAACACCGTCGGTTCAGGACATAGCCAGGGTGCCAGCCCAAGGGTGCCTTCGCCACGAGTGACCACCATCCGGATATACCCATCCTGTATATTGTTAGCCCGGCAGGTATCTATTGTTGCCTGAATCAGCTCATCTTTAGTCATTGGGATATTCAGCATAATATATTTTGCAGAGGCGAACAGACGGTCAATATGTTGCTGGAATCGGAATATACATTTATTGTAGACGCGAATCCCTTCAAATACACCGTCGCCATAGAGGAGTCCGTGGTCAAAGATACTGATTTTTGCCTCTTCTTTATCCACCAATTTGCCATTAAGAAAAACTTTTAATCCCAAGATATACCTCCTCGTAAAAAGTAAAATATACACTACATAAATTAAGAGAGGATTTACTCAGAAGAGACGAAAGATTTCAAGTTTTTTCTACCAGATGAAGCACTCCTTGATGAAGATGAAAGATTTTAACAGCACGTTGGGCAATGTCGGGGTTGTGAGTAACTATAACTAACGATTTGCCTTTAGCAACGGTCTGCTCCCAGATAAGGTGAATCATTTCATCGCCAGTGGCGAGGTCAAGGTCGCCAGTAGGTTCATCAGCCAGCACAACAAGGGGTTCATTTATAAGGGCACGGCAAAGTGCAACACGTTGCTGTTCGCCACCACTCAGTTTTGCTGGACGATGATTGAGGCGCTCGCCTAAGCCGACCTGTTCTAAAAGAGCACCTGCTTTTTCTCGTATCTCCGCACTGCGATGCCTGCCCTGATTATTTATAAGTGCGGGTATCATCACATTCTCCAGCGCAGTGAACTCCGGGAGTAAATAATGAAACTGAAAAATGAATCCAATTTTTTTGTTGCGAACCGCTGCGAGTTCATGGGGATTAAGCGAGGTGTACGGAACATCATCAAGCACAATCTCGCCGGCAGTGGGCTGGTCAAGGGCACCAAGCAGGTGCAGGAGTGTACTCTTACCTGCCCCTGAGGCACCCATTATGGCAACTGACTCGCCTGCCTGAACCTCAAGGTCTATTCTTTTAAGAATCTCCAACACACGGGGGCCATCGTAAAAGACCTTCTTGAGTGCTGTAACTTTTATCACTGACATTGTAGAACACCTTTAACCAGGTACAAAAAAGTTATTCATATCGTAAAGCTTCAACCGGGTGCAACCGAGAAGCCTGCCAGGCTGGTAAAATTGATGCAATAGAACAGATTATCATAGTAGCAACCACGATTATCAGTACTGTAAGGGGTTTCACTTTTACTGGCAAAGTGGAAATACCATATATAGCTTCAGGAAGTCCATAATGGATGTAATGAGTGAGGATGTAGCAGATGGTGAGCCCAAGAATTAATCCTAACAGTATACCAATTGCACCAATAAATATCCCATAGAACAAAAAAATACGCATTATACATCCATTGGTTGCTCCCATAGATTTGATAATACCAATTTCGCGTGTCTTGCGTGTAGTAATCATAATGAGAGTTCCAATGATATTAAATGCGGCAACTACAATGATTAGCAGAAGAATGACGAACATCGCCAGTTTCTCCAGCCTCAGTGCCTTGAAGAAATCTGGATTAATCTCATCCCAGCTGCGAAGAAAAAACATCGGTCCCACAAGAGATTTTACTTTCTTCTTAACGGCGTGAACATTAGATGGGTCTTTAACACGGAGATGAATGAGGTCAACCTCATCCGGGATGACAAAAATGTTTTGCATAGTCTTGAGGTCAGTGTACGCAAAGTTTGCATCTACCTCGTAGAGACCGGATTTAAATACTCCATCTACCCGGAGTCGGACAGTCTTAGCAAATGGTCCGTTCGCCGTTCTAGCCAGACGTGTAATGGCATATATGGTATCGCCAATCCCTACACCCAGACGTTGTGCCAGTTGTGAGCCAAGAATAATTCCACGCACTCCAGGCGCTGATTTGCCCATCACAATAGTGCGAGGAATATTGGTGACATTCGCTTCTCTGCGTGGGTCAATCCCACGTAGTTCAACGCCCACTTTTGGGGATTCAATTCCAATACGGCTTTGCAAAAGAGCCTGACGCGAGATGACCGGCGCTGCACCCACTACCTCCGGGCAGTGCTGTTCAATCTTGGCAATCAGCTCATTATAGTTTTGGATGGGTTGTCGCCAGTTTCCCCACACCTCAATGTGCGAGAATACACCCATAAGCTTATTAATGAGTTCTTCATCAAATCCATCCATAACCCCTATCACGGTGATAAGTGCGGTTACCCCTAACGCAACACCCAGAACAGAAATAATGGTGATGACTGAGACCAGTAACCTCCGCTCACGGGAAAAAAGGTATCTAAAACTTATAAATTGTTCAACTCGCACGGATTTGTATACCTCTGTAGATTGTTTGTAAACTTGCTCCTTACCAATTGCGTAATAATTTTATTTTTAGACCGCAGGATAAGTCAAGATGTCCTGAATAAAATCTCAACGTCTGAAAAACGACAGAATCTGGTGGCGCTCATCTGGACTAATAAAACCCGAGATAAATAACATAACTGCAAAAGAGACCGTGCCAGCGACTCCGCAAATCATTAAACGCAGATAACCCGGATACGTAGAAACTGTATGGTGTGTCCATATCACTGCACCCACCATACATATCAGAGCGATTACTAACAGATGCAATGACTCAAGGCGAAAAGACATTATCTTTTTCTGCACAGACACACCCCAGAGAACCGCCAATAATAATGCATTCACAGATACCACGGCAATTGCTGTCCCCATAAATGAATAAACAGGAACCAACACAATATTAAGGATAACAAAAAGTAGCAGGCAAATGGCATATACACTCACCAGAAATAGCATCCGATTAAGCGAGACCAGGGCATAGAACAATAGGCGACTCAAGAAAACCAATGGAAGAAACCACACCAGCACCCGGAGAACCTTTATAGCTGGATAATATTCAGGTTTGAGTAGAGTGGTGATAATATCAGGTGCCAGCAGGAAAATCAGAACAGCAAGATATAGACTTATAGCAACAAGGTATTTCCCGCTTTTGGTGAGTGCACGCTGAAACCCTACACGGTTCTCTGTCTCTTCGCGTGAAAGAATCGGATACACACTCCAGTGCACCGCCTCCGAAAACATTAATAAAGGATACACAAACTTGCTGGCACTGGCATATATACCGCATTCAACGGTTGTTTTTAACTTGGATAGCAGGATGATGTCCAGTTGACGAAAAAGGATATTTAGCACCAGCACCGCAGTGAATGGCAGACTCATCAGGGCAATGGGTTTGATAAGACTGAGGTCTGGAGCAAATTGCCAGGGCGTGAGTTTACTCCGTGCGAACAAAAAATAAAATACACATTGGAGTATAATAAACACATTAAAGACCCAGATGAAGTAGACCAGTGGCTGTTGTGTGATTACTCCACCCAGCAGAACCATTGACCCGATAAGGCTACCAAGAAAACTCAGAATCGCAATTCTGTGGAGCGATTCATGCGCAATGAGGATTGAATGAAATGGGCGCGTGAACCCAAACAAAAACAAGCCTATTGCGATAATAAGCAAATAGTAACGAATACTAATTTCGTAGCCGGAGAATAAAATGACCACCAAAAACAAGGCTATAGAAAAGAAACTCAATCCCAGCTGGGCAACAATGTAAGTGGAAAAATATCGGGTGGTCTGCTCACGGTGTCGGCTGACTTCACGAACCATCATATCCACCCAGCCAAAGTCTATCATTACCATCCATATCATTGAGAAATTAAGTACAATGGCATAGATGCCATACCTTTCCCTGCCAAGATAATTGATGATGAAGATAGTAACGACGAACGAAATCAGCTTTACGGTCGCACGCGCTACAAACGTGGAACTCACGTTCCTGAGAAATCTTTTTCCAGTCTCACCCATAACTCATCAAATTAACATAAATGAATTATTCCATCATTGAAAAAACCCCATCCCCTTGCAAGCACAAAGAATATGTTTTATAGATAAATGGGGGGCTCAATTCAGTGAAGATAGCGATATAGTTAAGTTATAATAGTCTTATCAAGTCCTGAAGAGAGTGGTGGAATTTAGAAGAAGGATAGTCT
>JAGHBZ010000053.1 GCA_021160705.1 Candidatus Sumerlaeota bacterium | reverse complement strand
TCATAGATGTATTCCTTATAGAGTTGATGAGTACAGGATAGTTAGTTAATCAGTATTTCATTCCTACATTTGTTTTTTATATATGGACAGATGAAAAAAGGGAGCACAACTGTGCTCCCCTTCAAAATCATTTTATTGCCTGAGAAGTACTAATACAAATCCCAGTTATTCACTTCGGTAGTCACGGAAGCAGTGACCCTGATACAATCCCAGTAATCATCACCTGCTGAGAACTTATGCGTTGCAATGGCACGATAAGTATAAGGTGTATCCGGTGTCCAGGCACTATCCATCTTTTCATTCCAGGTAGTCTCTGTAGAACCAGAACTGACTAGATACCAATCAGATTCCCAGGTACTGCCATCATCACTATGGAAGTAGCATACACGACAATCACCGCCACCTTTACCCCAGAACCAGACAATATAATTTGTGCGGTTACCTGCAAAGGCATTGGAGAACATAGTGTAGCGATATGTGTAGTCGGATGCAGCAAAGTTAATCTTCAAGCAGTTGTTTCCTTCAGCCGGGTCACTTGTATCTTTAGACACTGTTACGTTTGAGGGATTGGCGTTCACATTTCCATAGGCATCTATGTCTCTGTAGACCCAGTTATCAGGATATGTACTATCCCAGCTCTCAAAACAGGCATTGAGCACCAGTTCCTCTCGTCCATTGGTGTTATCAATCGTGTAGTTAACTGTACTTGAGCCGGTAGCTGAGAGACTGTCAGTAATGGTAACGGTAATAGAAGCCGGACCATCAGCGTAAGCAGTAGTATCCCACGAGTAGGAGAACCCATCACCTGGGGTATTGTCAGTATGCTCAATACTTCCATCACCGCTGACGTCAAAATCAGCCTTGGTGTATGTGCCTGAGCCTCCTGAGGCTTCAGCAGTAATCTCCTGCGTTCCCGCTACATAATAACCATCAGGCGGTCTTACCGTAACGGTGATTGGCACAGCAGTCACTTTCTCCAGTTTGAACTCATCAAATCGTGCATCCACTGGTTTTGTGGCAGGTGTATTCCCTTCAATATGAATTGTAATAGTAGTACCAGCGGTGAGACCCATTGCAACGCCAGTCTCTGCATAAGTCCAGGTAGTAACCTGAGATGAACCAAGGTCAACTGTATTAGCACCGTTAAGTTTTACCTGCAGATTTTCAATTGGGTCAGCATCAATACCATTCTTGTAATAGAACGTTACCTTGTAGTCACCATCTGAAGGAACTACCCCACCAAAGGTCTTGGTAAGACCCGCTGACCAACCACCATCGTCCATATCCATACTCTTGGAGGTTCCGTTTGCACCATCAGTCTCATTCCACGTGGCTGTCGACCAACCTTGATGCGAAGTCCAGCCTTCACACGCGGTCTCAAAGTCATCAAGGGTAACCGTTTGAGCAAAACACAGCGTTGTAGATAATACCAGTATACCGAGAATTATTATAATTTTCTTCATCGTCTTCATCCCTCCTTTCTTTTTTAGATATAATTCTTTTTTTTAAATTTCTTCTAAAAATGGAAGAATTACTGTATGACTATAAAATCACCCTATGAGACCCGTCAAGTTTTTTTTAACTTGATGGGCTTTTTTTGAATATTTGTCTGAGGCAGGTTAAAAACGGGAGACTTACGTAAGAAAAAAAAACTCTCTCCAACTGAGTGGATTTGCAATCTCCTGAATATCATCGGGTTAAACCAAATTTCACTAATTTTCTCTTGCATCTCAAAAGGGTAATTGTTTATACTTAACTTTGTTTCAATTTTTTGGTGGGCGATTAGCTCAGCTGGGTTAGAGCGCCGTCTTGACATGGCGGAGGTCCCCAGTTCAACTCTGGGATCGCCCACCATTTTTTGTTTATCCCGCTTTCAGCGCATTTCTAAAATTGTATCTCAAGCCCCAGTCCCTAACCACCATAATAACTTATCCCTGCCATACAAAACCCAGCAAAGGACTTGCCTTAAAGTTTATGTTTACTGGTAGTCCTGGGTGTCGTGAGGAATTGATAGACAAGTTCCGGGAGCGAGTCAAGATTGTACCCGCCTTCAAGCACAATAATTGTTGGCACGCCAACTGCGAATATCTCCTCTGCCAGCTCGGTACAGAACTCCAGTGGCAAATCAAAACTCCCATCCGGGTCACTGCGAAATATATCAAATCCTGCTGAAACAACAAGATAACGTGGCGAGAAATCCCTGATGACACGCATTGCTCTGGAGAGTGCTTTTCTGTACACGCGGAGACCACACGCCGGCTCCAGTGGGATGTTCAGGTTGTATCCTTTACCCCGTCCCACACCTTTTGCTTTTGCACTGCCAGTGAAAAAAGGATAAGCGCGTGGCGGTGTGCAATGGATTGATACGTATAGCACACGCCGTCTATGATAAAATATGGATTCCGTGCCATTGCCATGATGATAATCAAAATCAAAGATTGCCACTTTCCCGTTCTGTGCAAGATACTCACCAGCCAGAGCTGCATTGTTTATGTAACAGTATCCTCCAAAAAAATCTCGTCCGGTATGGTGTCCTGGTGGACGCGTTAGCGCAAACACACTACGAACCTTCCCCTGGCGAAGCAAAACCGCTCCGTTAAGCGCCGACAACGCTGACCAGTAAGCAGAGTCCCAGGTAGAACGCCCTACTGGTGTCATTGTGTCGTAGCAAAACTTAAACAATTCATCTAGCTGGCGAGGACGATGTGTTTGCTCTCCATTATAATCATAGAAATATGTTTTAGGAGATTTCACTGATTCGGCGGCTTCTTTCAGAGTCCCCAGATATAAAGGGTCATGAACAAGGAGAAAATACCTGCCAAATTCCTCGCGTTCTTCAGGTTCAATGACTTTGAAGCTAACATCTCGCAACAAATAATCCAGCACTCGTTGAGCACGTTCCGGCACCTCAAGATATGGCTCTTCCTCACCAGCAAAATACTCCTTTGGTGGATTGTGAAATAATTGTTTATGTGAAAAGAAAATTTTATCTTTGTGGTATCAGTAATCACCGACATTAGTCGGTTTCAAAAAAAAGCTATGAGTACTGAACCTGCATAACAGCCAGCTTGGCTGGCTTTAGTATATATTTCGGTATTATATTTATTATCAGCAACATACGCTTAGCTTGACGGCTATGCCCTCAAGGGGACAACATTACATTTAGATTAAATCCGTAATTTCCCCGGCTGGCATGAATTAAGAGTCGAAAGGAGCATATTGATTATATTTTGAGTTTTATTTTTAAAAATCAATTTC
>JAGHBZ010000341.1 GCA_021160705.1 Candidatus Sumerlaeota bacterium | reverse complement strand
CTTATACCTAACGCTTGATTGGAGGGCGCGTCTGTAATACATAATGGCTCTGGCAGGTTCCTTGTACGCCTCTTCAAAGATACGCCCTAACTGATAATAGCTGTTCGGACGGAGCGCATCTTCCCGGGTGGCTCGTTCAAGATAATGTAAAGCACGACCAAAATTCTTCATCCGAATTTCTATGTACGACAGGTACTCCAGCGTCTCCGGGTCATCTGGAATCAGAACTAACGCCTTCTCAAAAGCAGCACGGGCGTTCTCCAGCTGCCATAGATGGAGATAGAGGTCTCCGAGTTTCTTATATCCACTCCCCCCGATATTGGTTAATCTACTTGCTTTCAGGAGTTCTTCTCTCGCCCTCTGATAATCTCCTTCTTCTGTATAAACATCCGATAACAACGTTCGTGGCGCACCATATACTGGGTCAAATTTAATAGATTGAATCAGCATCTTCTTGTATTCCTCAACACTTCGGCTCAACGGAGCTGCTCTTCTTTTATAATAGACCCCACAGATTGTGCGGACTGTTATCCACTCCACTGTCAGGAGAACGGCGACAATTGCACACACCACAAGGATATTCACGGTTTTATATTTCATACTCCTGTTTTTCATTTCTCTTTGCCAGGAATTCTGTTACTAAACATCTCTTGCTCCTTTTAATCCTGTAAGTGTTCTAAATTTCTCCAGAAATGCAATACAAAACCAGAAAAGCAATCCACTACAAGGCAACTGGAATGGAAACCCCCAGAACCCTACAACAAGCAAGCAGGTGAACCCACCAAGAAAAAATGTTATAAATAGTTTCTCCTGCCTCCTAAAGCAAGACTCCGAAAGATGACGTATACCCCCGGTGAATACCCCAATAATAACCAGAAGAAAAAATAAAAAGCCCAGGATACCCGTTTCAACCAGCACCTCTATATACTCATTATGCAGATGTCCGGGACGTTTATCTCTTTGTGCCTTCAGGATATATGTAAGTGCCCTGTTCTGTTCATCATCCGAGAAGAACTTAATTACATAGTCGGGAAACTTAATGTTAAACTGACGATACCCGATGCCGAGAACCGGCTCATCAATGAGCATCTCACGTGCAATTTGCCAGAGAAATAATCTATGCCGAAACTCCGGCATTGATAATACACGTTCACTTAAATTATACGGGAGTCGCTGTGCTGTTATTACAAAAAAAACACCCAGAATGACCACGAGCGGAGCTATAATAATAGATTTCAACGAAACCCTTATTGAACGAATGTACAGTCGGTATTTAAGAATTAAAAAACCGACAATCATAAAGCCGGAAAGTATTCCCAGCCAGGCTGAGCGTGTGCCTGCAAGAAACAGACACAGAAAAATGAGTAATCCCAAAATATACCAACAGTACCTCCATATCCTCTTTGCTCTCATAATTCCATAACCAAACGCAAAAAACGAAATTGGTGCAAGATAGAAACTGATATAATTAGGATTGCCGAGAAACGATAAAATCTTTTTCTTTCCCACAAGGGCAGATTTTGTATAGGGGAGCAGCTCAAAATTGTATGCCTGGGCAATCCCGTATAATGTTATTGGGACGGCAGTGAGTAAATACGCCAGAACAAATTTATAAAGCCCCTTATGGCTAAGAACAAGGCTCTGAAAGAAGAGATAAAATAATATCAGACTGAAGAGAAATATGCTTTCTCGTAGTGAGAATAATGAGCTTTTACTATTCACTGATGAAATCAGCACAATCAGGAAATAGAGAATTACAAAGAGTGTCACGCCTGAGGTACGAAATGAACATCTCCTGCTGATGAGAAGAAGTGAGAAGTATATCAGACCACTAACAATTATCCCTAATTGCACAAAAAACGTCTGACTTACCGTGGGTCTCTCAAATGGTGCATAAATGGAAAATGGAGTCGCCATTATCACACCTAATAACACCAGAACTCCCAGATGATTGACTATTTCAGGATGCCTCCTCATCGTTTCTCCTGCTCGCATTCCTCAAGGGTGTGCCGGGGGAGTTGAGATAAATTGTTCAACCCCGTGACTGTTTCGGTGGTGTTTGTCTCCTTATAATACCAGAGGTTATTCAAGAAAACGTTTCTGTCTTCAGCAAGTTTGTCGCTTCCCTCCGAGTCAGCTTCTTTATATACCCAGCCATCATTTATAAATTGAATCTCCAGCGTATTAATCCCTGGTTTGAATTGTAAATCTATGGGATACGCCCACCAGGTCTCTCTATTGATGTAAACGAGATGTGTATTATTGCCGTTTTCTGTTATCTTTAAAATGGGGAAGATTCCGAGTGCAGGAGTGCCATGGGCAATTATATAACATCTCTTATTCATAGGGTGGTCAAACCTCAGAGTAAACACTATCTTGCTATCAGCTCTTTTGAGGGCAATCATATCATTTAGTATTCGCACATAACTGGTCTCAGCCGGGTGTGTGGTATCAAGCAATGGTATAAAGTTGTTGTTTACAATTTTTGTCTCTAATTTATACAGTGGTGAGGTAAGCGAATCTTCATAGATGAGAGCAGGCAAATTGTCCGGGAAAAACTCTAATTCAGTGGCAAAATCCCGGCGTGCCTTTTCCCGGTTACCTTCAAGGAAATGCAACTCCCCTCTCAGGAGAAAAAAGTCCCTCTGTGGGCTATCCATATTAACTTTCTCTATTTCCTGTCTTGCTCTCTTTAAATCACTTACGTCAATATAAAATCTCGCCAGTCTCACCCTTGCCTCCGGAGAGAGCTCGTGGCTTTTTTCAAACCGCTTTATTATCTGAAGTATCGGTGCATAACTTTCCCTGGCTATATCCATCGCATAAGTGAAATAGAACAGACTTTGATCCAGCTCCCCCCGAGCCAGAATTAACTCTCCGTAGTT
>JAGHBZ010000043.1 GCA_021160705.1 Candidatus Sumerlaeota bacterium | reverse complement strand
GTGCTGACCTCGTGGGCAAAGTGGAGGCTGGTATTCCTGAGGATGACCCCAGAAACCCCGGGGTCATTGCTGATAATGTCGGCGATAATGTCGGCGACACTGCGGGTATGGGTGCAGACCTATTTGAATCATACGTGGGCTCTGTGGTAGCGACTATGGCTATCGGGGCAACAATGGCGTCCGCAATAGCGTATATGTCGTTGCCTCTGATGCTTATAGTCATCGGGCTAATAGCGTCAATCATTGGGATTTACTCATTAAATATACTTAAGAGCATAAATCCGCAGTCAGCGCTTCGATACTCCACTTATATCAGCGGGGTTCTGTTCATCGTTGGTGCGTTCTTCGCCATCCAGCATATCGTTGGAGATTTGCACATCTTCTGGGCAGTGCTTGTAGGAATGGTCTGTGGTGTGCTGATAGGGGTGGAGAGCGAGTACTTTACCTCAGGACCACCGATTAAGGCGCTGGCAAAGAAAGCTGAAGCAGGTCCCGCACCGGTGATAATCAGCGGGTTAGCGGTGGGCTATATGAGCGCAATACTGCCAATGATAACCATTTGTGTGGCTATGTTTGTGGCATACAAATCAGCTCACCTTTACGGGATTGCCATCTCTGCGGTAGGGATGCTCTCTACCATTGGCATCGTGATGTCTACTGACTCTTACGGTCCGATTGCGGATAATGCAGGTGGAATTGCTGAGATGAGCGGTGCAGGTGAGGAGGTCAGAAAAGTTACTGACCGTCTGGATGCACTGGGGAACACTACTGCGGCAATCGGCAAAGGATTTGCCATTGGCTCTGCTGCACTCACTGCTCTGGCACTCTTCTCTGCGTATCAGCACACGGTTGGTCTGAAAATGATAGACCTAACCAACTCAATGACAGTCATCGGGCTATTTCTTGGGGCAATGATGCCGTTTGTCATAGCCTCACTGACTATGGAGGCGGTTGGCAGAACCGCTGACCAGATGGTCATTGAGATACGACGCCAATTCCGGGAAATCAAGGGTCTGCTTGAAGGAAAAGCTGAACCACAAATTGACCGCTGTATTGATATTGTTACCCGCGCGGCGCTGAGAGAGATGATTGTCCCCGGACTGCTGGCAGTAGCAGCACCTCTGGTAGTGGGATTTCTGATAGGACCTGAGTCGCTGGGTGGTTTTCTTGCAGGCGCTACGGCTGTGGGTGTGCTGATGGGCATATCTATGGCTAATGGTGGCGGCGCCTGGGACAACGCAAAAAAATGGATTGAAGAAGGTAACCTCGGCGGTAAGGGTTCTCCTGCTCATAAAGCCTCTGTTGTTGGCGATACCGTTGGCGACCCATTCAAGGATACTTCCGGTCCTTCAATGAACATCCTTATTAAGCTTATGGCAGTTGTCTCTCTCGTCTTTGCACCTCTGATGACTCGGTTGGTCGGTTAGTCGGTTTTGTCGGTTGGTGAAGAGGTAGCATCAGGAGAGAAAGAGAACCATTTTCTCTTCAAGGGTAAGGTCAGGGATTTCTATAAGTCCTTAAGTGTGAAAATGAGTTCTGAGCTTAACGCATATCATTTTCTGTACCAAATTTAACAAACCCCGGTCAATCACCTTTCTGTTACAGCAAAAGTGTTATGGAAAAGATGTTTACTTAACAGCATAAAAGTCTTAATATATACATTCATCGTGGGAGTTATTATACTGAAGGTATATTAAAGTGTCTGTTCTTTATGAATTGGATAGGAAATGGTTTCTTCCTCTTGACTGAGAGAGAAAATGCAGACTCGACTTATATACAGGATGCCGGGGTATTTGACGATAGGTCTGTTTATCGCCACGCTGGTGGTGTTTAATGGTGGGAGTTGGGTCTTTCTCCAGCTGGTAAGAGAATCAAAAGAACGCGACCTTGGTCAGCGTCTGCTCGCAATCGGGACGACCGCAAGCGTGGTAATTGGGAATGAGAATCTCACTTTGCCAGAGGCGACGGTGATTGAAAATTACAAGGAACTCCCGACCTACCAGTACTTATTGAGATTGCTCCGAGCCATTCGTGTAAAAAATGACCTGCTGAACATTATTGTTCTGGATGCTCAGGGTCGAGTACTTGCAGATGCCCGACAAAAATTGGCAGTGGGTAAAGCGCACCCTACGATTGAGATTGATGAGGTGGAGCTTCGTCAGGCTAAACATGGAGAACCTGCCACTACGCCATATTATCACCTGCAAGAGATGCCACACAAACGCGCCTATGTGCCGGTAATTGCACCAGATGGTACACTGCTGTACATTTTGCGTCTGGAAGCCAGCCGCGACTATTTTGCTGAATTAGATTTATTAAAACGCTATGTATACTGGATTGACGGGATAGGGTCGCTACTGCTGGGATTTATAGCCTTGATATTTCACAGGATAGTAAGACGACTTATACGAGCGGAGGAGACGGTCTCCCGCACAGAACGGCTTCAGGCACTTGGCACTATGGCAGCGAGTCTCGCTCATGAGATTCGTAATCCATTAGGCATAATTCGTGCTTCTGCTGAAGAGGTGAAGACCGAGTTGATGAAGAGTGACCCGGAAAGCCTCTCATTGCTGGATGATATAATAGCTGAGTGCGATAGGATTAATCACGAGATTACGCTTTTTCTCCAGTGGGCACCGAGTGCAAGACCCACACTGCCGAGCCATCGAAAGGAGGCTGAAGTACAGGTCACCTCACTGGTCGATAGCATAAGAGAGCTGGAGAAGACGATACTGAATATAGCTGAGAGGCGCGGAGTAAATGTGGAATTTGAGCTCACAGACGAGGAGCTCAAGACAAAAATTGAACCTATAGGACTCAGACAGGCACTATTGAATCTCATAATGAATGCTATTGAGGCATCAGAAAAGGGTGGTGTGGTGCGAGTACGTGTGATGCGTAATCGGAAAAAAACTGACCGGGCTAACATAGAAATCATTGATTATGGGGTGGGTATGACTCGTCGCCAGCTCCGGCGTGCGCTTGACCCATTTTTTACTACTAAACCAAAAGGCACAGGGCTGGGACTTACCATTGCATCCCACACCATAGAGCTGGCTGGTGGGATAATGGACATTTCTTCTCAGCCTGGCAAAGGAACCAGGGTTACCATTTCTCTGCCATTACATCCTGATTGATGGGAGATACGCCACTATGACGGACAAACCGCGAGCAACAGTGCTGGTAGTGGACGATGAGGTAAAACTGACAGCCGTGATAAAACGTGCACTTGAGCGTGAGGGCTATAGGGTATTGGTAGCAAATACAGCGGAGAGCGCACTGGAGATAATTCGCCAACCGGTGGAACTGGATGTAATCTTCTGCGACCTGAAGCTGCCTGGTGAACTAAACGGGATAGATATTCTTGAAGAAGCCAAACAGTGGCAGAAATCAGCAGATTTTATCATCATCACTGCGTATGCCACCGTGCAAACTGCGGTGGAGGCAATGAAAAAAGGCGCATTTGATTACCTGATAAAACCTGTACCACTTGATGAGTTAAAACTAATGCTGAACCGCTTGCTTGAGACACGTTCCCTGAAGGAAGAAAACCAATTGCTCAAGGAAATCATTCAGGATAAATACAGTTTCAAAAACATTGTTGGTATTAGTAAGCCGATGCAGGAGGTACTGGCAAAAGTAGCAAAAGTCGCTCCAACTTCGGCAACTGTACTTCTTCGTGGCGAAAGCGGGTGTGGAAAAGAGATTATTGCAAAGACCATTTACTCAATGAGTCCACGCCATAATAAACCTTTGATAAAAGTGATGTGCTCAGCGATTCCGGATACCCTGCTGGAGAGTGAGTTATTTGGCTACGTTCGTGGTACGTTTACTGGTGCATACGAAGACCGCAAAGGTCTGTTTCAGGTCGCCGATGGTGGCACGATTTTTCTGGATGAGATTGGTGACATTTCCCCTGCGTTGCAGGTAAAATTGTTACGTGTCCTGCAGGAGGGCGAGTTCCAGCGTCTGGGTGACTACGCTGAGACGATTAAGGTAGACGTGCGAATCATCGCAGCTACCAATAGAAATCTGGAGGAGGCTGTGGAGAAAGGCACGTTTCGTCAGGACCTTTATTATCGGCTGAATGTGGTGCCTATTTACATCCCGCCACTCCGGGAACGACCAGAAGATATTCCTTATCTAATTGAGCATTTTTTGCGGAAATATGCGCCGCGTGGTCGAACCTATAAGGTGAATAAGGAGACGTTTGAGTTGCTAATGAAATATCCCTGGCCGGGAAACATCCGGGAACTGGAGAATGCCATTGAACATGCGGTTGTGATGAGCGAAGGCGACGAAATTACTATAGATGATTTGCCAATGTCTATAAGAAATTATGGAGCAAAGCAGTCAGAGACCACTCGTCCAGTTGACTTAGAGCACCTGACACTTGAGGAGATGGAGAAACGAGCCATCCTGAACGCAATGAATAAGACACAGGCAAATTTCTCACGTGCAGCACGACTTTTAGGCATAACGAGGCGTACGCTTGGGTATAGAATAAAGAAATATGGACTGGAGAGCGAGATAGAGAAATTGCGTTCTCGGTTCGGGAAAAGAAGGGAAGGTGAACATAATGAGAGTGATTAAGTACACTGTTTATCTGATGGGTGTAGTCGTTTTTCTCCTGCCACTACTCGGTAGTATCACTGGTGTGGAGCAACAGGGAAAAACTGAAGATAAAGAAGCAACAGAATCAAGCAAAAAGATAATAACACCGGGTGAACTCAAGAAAGCCAGAGGACTTTTGAACGAGTTTCAATCCATCACTGAGAAAGTACGCCAGATTGAAAAAGAAAAGATAGAGCTTTTAGGGCGATTGGGGCGTTTAAAGAAAGAGCTAAGTGGGACAAATTATCTAAGAGACAGGATACTGAAGAGCAGGATTGAAAAAATTATCACCACTCTGCATACCAAGATTGTCAAGTCAAGGGAGCTTGAAGAAAAACAGAGTGCTCTGCTGGAGAAAATCGCTCAAGATAAGGATATAAGGCGTATTATCCAGCAACGGATTAATACCATCTCGGAACGACTGGAAAAGTTAAAGACAACGCCTGAAACACACAGGGACAAAATTGAACAGGCACAAAAAGAACTCAAGAAATGGCAGGATTTGAAGAATGTCGTTGAGACAGTAGAAACTTATGGTACCGAAGAAGTGCTCGCTATTATTAACAGACCCCAGAAAATGACACCCATCCAGGAAGAAGGCGAAAAAGAAATATTTCCCCGGAAAGGGAGACCGAGTAAATTCCGACAACCTTTTTTAGTTGGTCGTCTACAATGGCGTCTCAAGAGAATGGAGGAGGAAATACGTTTTCTGAGACAGCAAATAGAGCAGCTGGATAGAGAGATAAAGCATATCCGGAGTGCATTGGGGGAGGAGACTATCACGCCCCATCATCCCTCTCTGCCCGTGGAAAAGAGCCAGTTTCCTCCACCCGGCGACGAGATACATCCGGTTGAGAGACCCTAAGTAGATTTGTATTCAAAGTGGCTCAATAAGTTAGCCAGGGTTTTTATAGCGGTGGTAGGGTATATATTTTATTGTCTGGCTAAAATAAAGGGAGTTGGGCAGAATCAACAGTGAGCAGGTCAAGGGTCAGGAGACCATCGGATTTATCTCCGGAGTCAAAATTGAGTATATCAAATGATGCGACCATTCCAGCGGATGAGGCGCTCTCAGCCGGGACAAAATAGAGCTCATAATCTGCGGTCTCGCCAATGCAGGGCGAGGCACTGGCATTGCCCAGACTATTTATAGTAAGAGTGGCTGCGGACTGAAAACTTCTGTCGTTTAGCCGTACACGTATTCCCGGCACCTCCTGGCGTGAGAGTGCATCACTGCCCACTCTGGCGTGCAGTCGATAAATCTTACCCGACTCCACCGGGATAGGTGGACTCCACCAGTAGCCATAGGTGTTGGTATTATTTTTCGCACGCAACATCAACTTTCCTCCTGAATGAATAAATTCAGGTGCGTCAAACACCGTAGCGGTGTCGGTGGTCCAGCCTTCAGTATCAGTATCAAAGGTATAGGCAACCTGAGTGGAGAACTCATCTGCTATAAAGCTCACCGGTATTCGCTCAATATTTATCTCGTCAAGGTAGAGCACAGTGTTCGGGTCGTCTGAGGGTTCAAAATACATAATATCAAAGGAGGCGATTAAACCACCGATAGCGTCGTCGGTGACACCGGGACCCTGGAATGGCACACAATACACTTCATACGTCTTGCCCTCAGTAGTGGGAGAATGAGCCCCATCACCATAGCTGTTCACCACGTAATCAGTAGCCAGCTGATAATCGTCTCGATTGAGTCTTAGACGAAATCCGGGGACTAACGTGCAATCTGTTGCAGTAGAGCTTACACGAAACTCCGCACGATATATGCTTTCAGGCAGGGCGTAAATTATCTGGTCAAAGCTTGTCCAGTAGCCAAAGGTATTTATAGCGTTTGCCTTTAGTCCAAGATGACCGGGCTCTTCAATAAACTCAGGGACCTCAAATTGTCCTGGTGCTGCATCCTGGACCCATCGTTCATTCTCCTCGAACTGGTCGGCAATGTAGTCGGTCTGATATGGTGAATCTACCTCCACGCTCAACACCGCGGCGTCAAACTCACCACCCGGGAACTCGGCAACTGCTGAAACGACAAACGCACCAGGCGAGGTGTTCTCGTCTATTTTTAATGATGCATCGTATATCTCATCATAAGAGCGATGAATAAGGTTCAGGAGCTGGAGGGTACCATCGGGCAGTACTACGCCGGCGTGAAGTGAGTCTGGCACATCGTTGCAAGTTATGCTTATGCGAGCACTATCTCCCGGTAAATAGCGTTTTTTGTTTACGGAGATGAATAGTCTGGGTGTGGTATCTACATCCTGTGTTCTGCTCAAAGCCCAGAGTGCGTAAGCGGTAGCTTTTGAAGAATTGACCTTGGGGCGTACCATTGGCAACTCTGCCCAGCTGCCATCAGGGTTCTGGTGTGCCTTCAGCCAACGGCGTCCTCGCAGGATTGACCTGCGGTACTGCGTCTCGCAATCACTTAAGGCAATCATTGCCATTGCAGTGGGCGAGACTGCACTGAACTTATCATCGGCAGTTGCGCCCCAGCCTCCATCAGGATTCTGCGCATAGTAGAGATGTTCATATAGTCCCCAAACTGTATCAGATGAATACTCCACCTGGTTAAGGAGCCAGGAATAGAGTGCATTATACAATGTGTCGTCAAGGTAATTTTCGCTGGAGTGTGAGGCTAAATAATTAAACCCATTAATTACCTCGCTGTCACAGGTAGTATACCCGACTGAGATTAGTCCCCATAAAGCGTGAAGTGTATAGTAGATGGTGCTTGCGGAGTTCTCGCGCCACACACCCCAACCACCATCTGAGTTTTGTGCAACCAGAATCTTGTCCACAGACTCATCTATAATTGAGCAGACATCACTTCTTTGCGTTTGCGTCAATCCCCAAACGGAGACGCCAGTTGTGTCGGTTCTATATTCATAAGGTGGGCGGTGGTGAAATGACCAACTCCAGCCAGTACCTACACTTTTATATAAATTAACTGCCTTTTCAATAGTGGTATTTGATGGGTCAAGGAGCGGAGAAATTGCTCCAATAATAAGCCCTGTAGGATAAACTCTCGTATACTCACCTGTTAAATATGGCTTCGTATAGTAGGCATACACCCAGTTAAGTGCCTCAGTTAAACACGGGTCAACTTCTGAATGACCAAGCTCTTTTGCCAGAGAGAGCCCAATTATTGCCATACACGTTCGTGACAATGAAGATGGCCACCCTGTATGATCACCCCATCCCCCATCAGCATTCTGCGCATTCATAAGTTGATTCAAACGTGTGGGCATCACAATTGTCTCACCCACGTATGCCAAGCCCATAGTGGTTACTATATACCAGATGGGCTGATTGGGATTGTAAGATTTAAACCAGTTTAACGCCTTTTGAGTAGAGGTATCATCAGGGTCAGCAAGATACAATGCATAGAGAGGATAATGATTATTTCCGATAGAAGAAATGGAGCCGGGGTCCAGACCCCACCAACCATTTTCGTTCTGCACGCTCTTTAGCCACTGAATTCCTTTTTGCAACTCTGTGCTCTCGCTCTCACCGGCAAGTTGTAGTACAATACAGGCTAGTGAAGTTTTTCTAATGGTTGTGGTTTCTCCCCAATGTCCATCATCTTTTTGTTTTGACTTTAGCCAGGCAACACCTTTCTTGACAGGCGAGATATTAGGCAGGTCACCAGCCTCTATTAATGCCCAAATTGCCTCAGAAGTAGCATTAATGGAGTTATCCCAGCTTCCATTTGGTGACTGCATCTGTTTTAGTCTGACATATATTTGACGAAAGGTAGTATTCCTTTCACCAGCCAAAGCCAGTGCCCTTACTGCATAAGAATACTTTAACGCCATTTCTCCTGATGTCCATCCTCCCAGGTCTGTCTGGGTGTTGCTTATCCATTGCAAGGCACTTTCTATTGAGTCTCCGCCAGATGAAAAATCCGATGAGAGGATGAAAAGAAATACCGTGCCACAAAAGAACAGAGATAATAAAGATTTGACTTTCATTTTTCTCCCCCTGCATTTAAATATGGATATAAGATAATTTAACATTGTTCGAAAAAAGTCAACTAAAAAAGAAAAAAGTATAAAAATGAATATTGGAATTCTTGCACGTGGATTGTCTGAGCCTATTGGGGGAGTGAAGCAATATATCTATGACATCAGT
>JAGHBZ010000088.1 GCA_021160705.1 Candidatus Sumerlaeota bacterium | reverse complement strand
TAGGGTCAGTACCTGCGACCCCGACATTATCAACATAAAGCGTCCGATGCCCGAGCGGTGACTCCACTACTGCCACAGTGGCTAATTCTCCTTCTTCGTAGAAGATTAATTTCTCGCCCTGATATAGTGGTTGAAGAGTGGCTTTGGTTGGCGCTCGAATAAGCATAACTACTGCAACGATACCCGTGGCGGCAATAAATATAGTTTTTGTTCTGCGTGTAAACGACGGATTGATTAAAAAGGCAATACACCCCAGCACAACGTTGCCAATAGCCAGGACAATCACGCCAGTGGCAAGTCCAAGCATAGGAATCAAGAAGAACCCGGCAATGACCGCCCCGAGAATATTTCCAAAGGTGTTGAGAGCATAAATCCTGCCAACACCCAGCCCCACACGACGCAAACTTTGTACACAGACACGGACAACAACCGGAAACGCCATACCCATTAATAAAGTAGGGAGAAAAAGGGTGACCGCAGTTTTGACAAATATATTAGCGATTGCCGACCACCAGCGCAGATATGTGCCAGTCGGGTCAAGAGCAGAAAATGGTACAATGGCTCTTCCTTTAAAATACATAATGAACACCGAGAGAAACCCGGTAAGCCCAATCAGGACCTGCAGTAGCCCGAATAGCCTCAACGGGTCATACTGGCGGTCAACATACCGCGACATCAACGCACTGCCAAGTGCTAAGCCAATAAGAAAAACCGTGAGCATTGCCGTAAAGGCATACGTGGTATTTTTCAGCACATCAAAACTGAACACCAATCCTCGCCACCAGCCCACCTGGTACGCTAACGCAATCAAGCCGGAAAAGAAATAAAGCCAGAGTACTATCTTTATCGTCCTGTATTCATACACCGGCACAGAGGAGTCGTGCACCATTTTTTCTTCTTCTTTCTGAGCAGGGGAGAGCGTGAAAGACCGGGTCTTTAATGTTGACCAGAGAAGCAATCCGACAATAGCCACAATAACATCTATACCCACTGCTAAATAAACAGTTCCTCTAACACCTAATAGTGCAATTAAATAGAATCCTGCCACAAAACACCCTACCACTGCACCAAGGGTGTTTATGGCATAAAGTCCACCAATTCGTAGCCCAAGTGTGGTTTGGTGATGTGTAATAAAACGGGAAAGCAAGGGTAAGGTCCCACCCATAAGCGTAGTCGGAATAAGAAGTACAATAAAGCAGAGAATTAGACGCACCAGACTCAATAAAAAGAAGGACTCTGTCCAGTGTTGATACACAAACCCAAAAATTGGCTCAATGAGTTTCAGGAGTACAAGGAGGAGGAGTGCGGTTATACCAACAAAGAGCTCCAGCAGTGCGTATGCTTTAAGCGAATTCAACTGCCAGCGGTCTGCCAGCCTGCCAAAAATAATACTTCCCAGTGCCAGCCCCCCCATAAATGCGGAAAGGACTGTGCTGATGGCGTAAATCGTTGCTCCGAATAAATACGTCAATAACCGGGTCCAGACTACCTCATAAATAAGCCCTGTTATCCCCGACATAAAAAACAATACCATCACGCCAGCTATGATGGCTAAGCTCGCAGAAGGCTTCGGTTCCGCAACCCCGGTCTTCACGCTGGTGTTCGTGCTGGTGTTCACGTAGAATTGCTCCTTCATTTGCTCGGAAATCAACTATCGCTATCAAAAGTTTGTGCTCTCGTTCAACTTAAAAAGAAAGAAGGTTGAAATTAGAAAAATGTAATTGACAACTAAGATTCGAAACGAGTATTTTGCAGATGTTAAATTTAGTTTAAGGAGGGGGGAAAATGCATACTTATCACCTTACAAAATGCCTCTTATTACTCCACTCTTTACGCAGGAATTTCTTTACATCATCAGGATTGCTTATTTCCTGTTTTTTATTTTGCCTGGTTTCTGCTTATGCTACGGTGATTACCGTTCCCGGTGATTTTCCTGCTATCCAGTCGGCAATTGATTCTGCAAATGATGGAGACGAAATCATTGTCTCCCCGGGCACTTATGTGGAGAACATTAACTTCAAGGGAAAAAACATTATCGTTCGCTCCACTGACCCGACCAGCCCTTCATTGGTTGCCACTACTGTTATTGATGGAGCCAATTCCGATACAGTAGTAACTTTCACCGGGACAGAACTCACCACCTGTGTGCTCGCAGGATTCACTATTACCAACGGATATGCTTCTTTGGGCGGGGGTATCTTTGGCAACGGCACCTTAGCGACTATACAAAACAATATCATCGCAGACAATACCGCTTATCGTGGCGGTGGGTTATACGAGTGCAACGGCATTATTCAAAACAACCACATTAACAACAATACCGCAACAGGGTATGGGGGTGGACTTTGCAAGTGCAATGGCATTGTTCAGGACAACATTATCTCCTTCAACACTGTCTCCAGTCCACCGGGAGCTCCTGATTGTGGCGGTGGTGGAATATGCGATTGCGATGGAATTATTCAAAACAATACCATCTCGGATAATTTAGTCTCTGGAGCTACGATAAATATTGGCGGTGGGCTCTTTTTTTGCGATGGTCTTATTCAGAATAATGTAATCTCTGGAAACTCAGCTATTGGGACATATTCATTCGGTGGTGGAGTATCACATTTCCATGGCACAATTCAGAATAATATCATCTTTGGAAATTCAGCAACCACTGGTGGCGGGCTTTCCGTTTGCAATGGAACTATCCAGAATGATACCATTTATGCCAACGCAGCTGTGGCACGGGGCGGTGGACTTTTCTCTTGCGATAATATCATTAGAAATTGTATCATCTGGGAAAATATGGCGCCTGACGATGCAGAACTGGCTGACTGCTCTATACCTTCTTATTCCACTATTAAGGATTGGACTGGTGGCGGAACCGGTAATATTGTTGCTGACCCCAAATTGGTTAACCCACTTCTCGGTGATTTTCATCTCCAGTCCACTTCACCCTGTATTGATGCCGGATGTATGGTCAGTGGGTTAGAAGAAGATTTTGAAGGCGACCCCAGACCTTTTGATGGAACCCCTGAGCCTCGGGGAGATGGAAGTGATATTGACATCGGAGCAGATGAATTCATAATGGGTTCTACAGCGGTGCATCACAAAAACTGGGTTTTATATGAATAAAGGAAAAAGGCTCGGTGGTTAGTTGGTCATTTGGGTTACTTAAATTCGGGATTAGTTAGACTTTAGAGATAAACAATAAGACCGAAGGGAAGGTGTAAATTATGTTTGTGTACCAATCTTTTAACCCAAGGAAATGGACAATTGTAGTGGTTGCTTTATGTTTTTCTTTTTTATTTTCAGTAACCTTTGGAGTGGTACGAACAGTTCCTGAGTCATACCCAACTATACAATCGGCGATTGATGCCTCAACCGATGGCGACGAAATCATAGTTTCGCCCGGGAGGTATGTTGAGAACATTAACTTCAACGGCAAGAACATCATCCTGCGTTCCACTGACCCGACAAGTCCGTCCGTTGTCGCCAGCACCATCATTGACGGCAACCACGCTGGCTCTGTGGTGACCTTTTCTGGTGACGAAATCTCCTCTTCCATCCTCGCTGGTTTCACTATAACAAATGGCTATGCTCTCAATGGCGGTGGAATCTATGGCAACGCCACTTACGCCACCATTGAACACAACATCATCTCCACAAATACTGCTACCGCATATGGAGGTGGTCTGTTTAATTGCGATGGTATCATTGCCCATAATGATATCTCTCATAACTCTGCCACGGATAATGGGGGCGGTTTATCAAATTGCGATGGAAGGATTGAGAATAATAAAGCCATCTCTGGTAACTCTGCTGGGAGTTATGGAGGTGGGCTTCACGATTGTAATGCAAATATTGTAGGCAATTATTTTGCGCGTAATTCAGCAGGTCAGCGTGGTGGTGCTCTCTCTGGCTCTAATGTCGTGGCACTTAATAATATCTTTTATCTCAATTCCGCAGATAGAGGTGGTGCAATATATAACTGCAGTGGAACTTTCCAGAATAATGTGTTTTACCACAATCATGCCTCTACAAGAGGAGGTGCCTTTGAAGGTTGCGAGGCTACTATTCAAAACAATACCATCTGGCACAATACAGCTGTCTCCTACGGAGGCGGACTATCATTCTGTAATGGCACTCTTCAGAATAATATAATCTGGGGGAATACGGCTTCTAATTATTCTCAACTATATTTTTGTGCGACTCCTAATTACTGCTGTATTCAAGACTGGACAGGTGCAGGAAACGGCAACATTAGTGAATCCCCCCAGCTCAACAATCCAGCTGAAGGCGATTTCCATTTACTATCAACATCTCCGTGTGTTGACGCAGGGTGTCTGGTCATGGGGTTGGATTATGACTTTGAGAATGACCCGCGACCTATTGATGGCATTGCAGAACCTCGAGGTGATGGTTCTGATTACGATATCGGCGCGGACGAATTTGTTAGCACTACACCTACACCTACACCTACAC
>JAGHBZ010000275.1 GCA_021160705.1 Candidatus Sumerlaeota bacterium | reverse complement strand
GGGCAATGCTCATAATTTTGACCACACCTTCACTAATTTCAGGCACTTCTGTCTCAAACAATCTCAGTACCAGCTCTGGGCGTGAACGGGATAATCGGATTAGAGGGTCTCTGCTGGTCATTTTCACTTCGGTAACATAGAATTTTAATCGGTCGCCATAACGATATTTTACCCCTGAAGGTATCTCCGAGTATGGCAATATACCCTCAGCTTTGCCCAGCTCAATGATAAATCCATTATGTTCCCGACGCTGGACTACTCCGGTCACAAGGTGTCCTTCTTTAGGTTTAAAATCATTGTATATTTTTATCCGTTCTGCTTCTTTGAGGCGCTGTAAGATGCCCTGTCTGACGGATTGTGCGGCAATTCTGCCAAACTCACTGGGGTCAATTTCTACTTCTATATCTTCACCAATTTCCGCATCAGGCTTTATTTTTCTGGCGTCCTGAAGTGCAATTTCTGTGCGGAAGTTCCTTACCTCCTCCACCACTCGTTTGGTCACAAATACATGGAGTTTGCCTGTCTCCAGGTCAAGTTCAGGGCGCGCCTTTCGGTAGCGCGAGAAGTTCTTCTTTGAGACCGCCTCTATAGCCTGTTCTATGGCAATCTTGACAACCTCAGCGTCAAGCTCCTTTTCCCGGCTTATTTGCGTTACAAATTCTTTCAAATTCTGCTCAATTGCCGATTCCACTGTTATTACCCCCAACCTCCCAGATACTCACAAAATAAAAAGTGGGCAAGCTGATTTTTCTCGCCCACTTTTCTGCGAGAAATAATGTGTCATAAATTATATCCTTTTCAATGAATTCATTGCAAGAGAAAAATTATGGCATTTTTTGGGATATATTTGAACAAAAAGAATATTTTAGCACTTTTCATTACTATCGGAAGTATAGACAGCGGAGCCCCCTCTATTGTTAACTGTTTATTTTTTCTTTTTCGTTGACGAGGTTTTGCGGACAAACGTACGAACTTTTCGGCATATCCCACGCAAAATCCTGACTTCACGCTCAGTGAGTTGAGCTTTGCCTGCAATCTGTCTGAGCTCCTGGAGAATTCTGTCTGGGTTCTGGGGGTTAAGATACCCTATGTTCAGCAGCGTTTCACGGACATCGTCAAATAAACCCTTTATCTGCTGGTTAGTGGCTTTTGAGGATTCGGATTGCCTGAGTTCTCTATGCGAGTGCTGAAATATCATCAACGTATAACAAACAAGGAGCACAGAATGTCCCACATTATATGAAGGAAGCCTTTCTGAGACCGGAATTGTCAGCAGAATATCACATAATTGCAGGTCGGCGTTAGATAATCCACATTCCTCTGCTCCGAATATGATACCAACCTTATTCAGGCTGGCAGTATTGAGAATCTGTGGAGTCGCAACCTCAAGGCTCGTTAACCCCCGATTATGGCGAGCCCTGGCAGTGGCGCCAACTACAAGATGCAAATCGCCTACTGACTCCTGAAGTGAAGGATATGTGCGAACCTTATTAAGTATGCGATGAGCAGCTGGTGCTGATGCGGACCGAAATGACGCTGAGTCAATTCGACACCGGGGTTCGCTCAGGCGTAAATGACTAAATCCAGTGTTCGCCATTGCCCGTGCCACATACCCCACATTTAACGAACCCTTGGGCTGGTGCAAAATTATGTAAATATTATCCAGACCCATTACGGCTGTAATTCAAAGTAAATGATTTTGCCTTTTTTGGGTACAGGAGGTAATGATTTAGATGGAGTGACCCCTGGAATCCAGAGCACTCTATTCCTGTGGCAAAGCAAAAGCAAAGTAGGACGTAGCGGAGACGGGATTTTCCTGTCCACGAGATACCGACTCAAGGATTTTGTTCCCCCTCTCAGGGTGATTACGTCACCTTTTGCTGGTGTTCTAAGTTCTACCGAATCACTCAATCCTTCTATGGTGAGTGGATATATAAACCTCCTGCTCTTTTTCTGCACAGGTTTTTTTGTCCGAAGCGTGCAATGTAACCCGGATAGATTGAGCACTTTCTTGCGTTTTATGTGCTTTAATTCTTTCAGTGGCAGGGAAAAACGGAAATCCTCGGACACTGAAATAAATGTATATCCCAGCTGAGCAAGATGATTAAGCAGGGTCTGACGGATAAGAGCGTTTATTTTTTTCTGTGGAATGCGTCCAGATTTTTTCGGTCTTTGAACCTCTGAGGCAAGTACGTGTGAGTAATCCCGATACAGAAGCAGACGATTTTCTACAAGATGATATTTGCCCGGAACATTATGTTTTATCAGATAGACCACAGACTCTATGTCTGCCATTGATGGAGGATGCGAGTGCTGGAGCAATACCATTATCCAGCGCCTGAGCAAACGGCGTAAAAGCGCCACTGGCAGATTATCAAGATATTCTACTGGAATAAGTGTGAGCCTGACTCCTTTTGAGTTAAAGAGCGTCTCATAGAGATGGGCAGTGATTTTGTCAAGGTAGGCATCCTCATCAGCGAGGAGTTCAGCGGTTCGGTGCAGGGTCTCTATAATATTGGGGTTATACCGACTCGCCAGCATAGGGATAAGCTCCAGCCGAATCCTATTACGGAGATAACGACGGTCTTCATTTGAAGAGTCAATCCTGTATTCACAATGAATCGCTTTAAGGAATTGCAGGATTTGCTCCCGACTAATATCATAAAACGGGCGAACAATTCGGATACCCTCATAGAGTATTCTGGGTGCGAACCCAATGAGTCCGCTTCTGCCAGAACCACGAAGAAGTTGCAGGAGTATGGTCTCTGCGAGGTCATTTTTATGGTGTGCAACTGCCACCGCATCTGCATTTATACGTCTTGCCACCCGGACAAATGTCTGATAGCGAAGCAACCGAGCAGATTCTTCAATGGAGAGTTTCGCTCGTTCACTGTGACGCCTGACATTTACCCGGCGACAGATAAGCTTAAGCCCGATTTGTTTTGCAAAATCTCGGACAAATCGTTCGTCCTCATCCGACTCTCTGCCTCGCAGGGAAATGATTAATGTGCAGAAGTACAGGACGAATCTTCAGTTCAGACGCCATCTTCTGAAGACAGAGTGCAAGAGCAATTGAATCAGGACCACCAGAGACAGCCACCAGAATGGTCTCCTGGGGGTGGATGAGGTCAAAACGCTGAATGGTCTCTTTTACCTGACGAATAAATATGCCAATATTTTGCATACTGTATACTTTTTTGTTGATTCTAACACGCCTTAATAGTTTAATAACTAGCATATTTCTTCCCCGGGAAGAAATCAAACTTTTTGACCTCTTGTGGGTTTCTTAATCACATCATAATTTTAACAGATAGGAGAAGGAACAATGGTAGAGAAATACAAAAACTACATTAATGGCGAATGGATTGCAGATGGCTCACTGGGCACGTTCAAAAACATCAACCCGGCTAATACGGATGACATAGTGGGCGAATTCCCGTCCTCCGGAAAAGAGGAGGTAGATGCAGCGGTGGCTGCGGCTAAAGAAGCGTTTAAATCCTGGAGACTTGTCCCGGCACCTAAACGAGCAGATATTATAAAACGTGCTGGCGACATACTCGTTGAACGCAAAGAAGAACTCGCACGGCTTATGACACGTGAGATGGGCAAAATCCTGATTGAGACACGTGGCGACGTGCAGGAAGGCATTGACACTGCATACTACGCGGCAGGCGAGGGGCGCCGGATGTTTGGCGATACCGTGCCCTGCGAACTCCCCAATAAGTTCGGTATGAGTGTCCGAATGCCTATTGGTGTATGCGGGATGATTACGCCCTGGAATTTCCCTATTGCTATTCCCACCTGGAAGATTTTTCCTGCTCTGGTCTGTGGGAATACTGTGGTGTTTAAACCCGCAAGCGATACCCCTGCAAGTGCTGTCAAATTGGTTGAAATCCTGGAGGAAGCTGGCATACCAAAAGGCGTGGTAAATCTGGTAAATGGCACCGGCAAAAACGTGGGTGAAGCCATACTCCATCATCCGGATGTGGCTTTGGTTGCGTTTACTGGTTCTTCGGAGATTGGACGGCATATTGCTGAGGTCTGCGGTAAACACCTTAAGCGTGTATCCCTGGAGCTCGGCGGTAAGAACGGACAAATCGTTATGGACGATGCTAACCTTGAGCTCGCTCTTGAGGGTGCACTGTGGGGTGCGTTTGGCACTACCGGACAACGCTGTACTGCAACCAGCCGTATTATCCTGCATCGCAAAATCGCTGATGAGTTCATTGAACGATTCGTCCAGCTGGCTCAAAACCTGAAAATAGGTAACGGACTTGACGAATCTGTCCAGATGGGTCCACTTATAAACCAGCGCCAGCGTGAGATTGTGCACAACTACGTTGAAATCGGAAAAAATGAGGACAAGGCTAAACTCCTTATCGGTGGCGAGTACCTTACTGGCGGTGAGTACGATAAGGGATTCTTCTATAAGCCCACGGTCTTTGTTGATGTAAAGCCTGATATGCGGATTGCTAAAGAGGAGATTTTTGGTCCCGTGGTTGCGGTGTTTACTGTTGATAGCTTTGATGAAGCCATTGATGTTATCAACAGTACCTCTTATGGATTATCCTCATCAATTTACACTCAGGACGTGAACCAGGCGTTCCGTGCACTCAGGGATATTGAGACAGGTATCACGTATGTCAACGGACCTACAATCGGTGCGGAAATTCAGCTTCCGTTTGGAGGCGTCAAAGATACCGGCAACGGACACCGAGAATCTTCACATACTGTGCTTGATATCTTCACTGAGTGGAAATCCATCTATGTGGACTATAGTGGCAAACTCCAGCGCGCCCAGATAGATACCTATGAGGAATAACAATTCCTAAAAACAAATTCGCCTATAGTTCAAATATTATGAGTAGCTGTAATTTTAAATATTTAATTGTGGTATGCCTTGCGTTTGCTTGTGTTCCTGTGATTGCGTGTGCAAATATTCCTTTACCTATGGTTTTGGGATTTTTTATTCCACTCTGGCTGAGTTTGCTAAGTTTTGGGTTATTGTTTCTGGCAGTTGTCTTTGTTGAGAGCCTGATTGTTCGTGTTATGACACGCCTTCCCTTATGGAAAGCATTAAAGGCGGTTTTTGTTGTTAATCTTGTTTCAACCATAGTTGGTGGGGGTATTACGCTCGCTTATATATACCCT
>JAGHBZ010000294.1 GCA_021160705.1 Candidatus Sumerlaeota bacterium | reverse complement strand
TAAGAATACTTCTCTTTTTTATCACCTCTACGCTGATGAGCTCCTCCGCCTGAATAAACCAAAAATAATTCACATTGAGCCAATCACTATTTCAGCAGAGGAGGTTCAAAATGAGCGATATTCGTTAATGCGACAAAATCTTACACTGATGGAGGAGCGAGTGTACTACAATTTAGTGAGCCAGCTCACACCTGCGATAATTATTTGTCGACCTTTGCATTCAATAGCAGAGTATCAAGCGCTGGGTTATTCGGTCATTAAACTTCGGGTGAAAGTGACCAAAGTACATTACGGTTCCGGGTTGCTGAGATATTTGGTTGGCTACGGTGTGGGGGGTGTGGTTCTGCAGGTAGAGGGTTCGCTTTGTGACGCTACTAATGGAAGCAGAATAGCTGATTTCGTTCTACGAGTTCGTTATAGTGGGGTGCCGTATAATGGGTTAAATTTCAAAGTAATTTCTGATAACTATTGTCTGCGAGGCGCAATAGATAAGGCAGGCGAGGACATTGCACGATTCTGTAAGGCACTATTCGTGCCGGGAGAATGACAGAATTCAGTCTATGCGATAATGACATCCCAGAGATTGACGATTCTCAATACAGGCGAAGAGCACATCCAGAGCGGTCTGCACGCCATTACGAAGCCCGAGCAGCTGGTCGCTCAGCACAGCACGTGCATAAAATGACTCTACCTCCATCTGAAGTTCTCTGAGGATTTGTTTAGCCCGATTCAGGCGTTTTGCAGTTCTGACCAGTCCGACATAGTTCCACATAGTATATTTTATAGTTAGCCAGTCCTGAACAATAAGAGCGGGGTCAACTTCTTCGTGCTGGCATTCCCACTCAGCTATTTCGGGAAAATAGTAAGTTTCTTTTTTTATGAGGTCAGCAATATCGTTGCCGGCAAAGGTTCCCCAGACCAGAGCTTCAAGCAAGGATGTGCTTGCAAGCCGATTGGCACCATGCACACCAGTACAGGAGACCTCGCCAACAGCACGAAGCCGACGCATTGAGGATCTGGCTTTAAGGTCAACCGCAATGCCACCACAGGAGTAATGTGCTGCTGGTACTACCGGGATGGGCTCTTTAGTAATATCAATCCCATACTCAAGACACGTCCGATAAATATTTGGAAAACGTTGTCTAATCCAATCAGCAGGTTTATGAGATATGTCCAGATATACACAGGGTTCATTGTAGGAGACCAGGATGTCGTGAATTGCCCGTGCCACAACATCTCTTGGGGCCAGACATCCCTGCGGCTGGAATCGTTCCATAAAGGTCTCTCCGTTACGTCGGATTAGAACGCCGCCTTCGCCCCGGACGCTCTCAGAGATTAAGAAACGCTTCGCCTGGGGATGATATAGTGCGGTGGGATGAAACTGGATGTATTCAAGGTTTATCAAACGTACATTTGCCCGTGATGCCATAGCAATGCCATCCCCGCGCGCATTAGGATGATTGGTTGTGTGAAGATAGAGTTGACCCAGACCACCAGTCGCCAGCACAGTCTCTTTTGCAAATATCGGGATGACTTGCTGTTCATTCTGCAATAAAACGAATGCGCCGACACAAGTGGGTGGCTCATAGACATCTCGTGGATTAAGACTATGGTGCGATAAAGTAAGTAAATCAATAGCAGTGGCTGAGGTGAGGATTTCTATATTTTTCTCATTCTGGACAGATTTAATCATTTGTTCAACAACTGCCTTGCCTGTCAAGTCAGTAGCGTGGATAATGCGAGGAATTGAATGAGCGGCTTCTTCTGTCAGGTCTAATGAACCATCCGGATGTCGGTCAAAAGGAACTTTAAGTTCGTCAATTAGCATTTCTTTGACCAGCTTCGGCCCGTAGGTCACGAGCTGTTTTACAGCCGGGGGGTAATTTATATTACAGCCAGCTGTCATTATATCCCTGGTGAGTAGTTCAGGTGAGTCATTCACACCTTTATAAATAATCCCACCCTGAGCCTGTGCAGAACTACTTTCTATAAGGTCAGAAGAATTACTAATGATGATGACCTTAGCGCCATTCCGTGCGGCGGCGAGTGCAGTAGCACACCCCCCCACCCCGGTACCAATGACCAGCACGTCTGTTGTTAGTTTCACTTTTTTATTGCCTCCTGAGTCTCTTGCTTTAATAATTTCTTAGAACGTTTCTTTCTCTTGTGGACAAATTCATCAACCACATTTCCATCAATGTCGTATGTCTTGAAAAAGACCTTATTTCCATCAACTTCAACACGGGTGAAATGCGGTGCATAATTATATTTTTTAATGTTGTCGCTCCAGGATACAGTTTTATTCACTGGATACCAGGGCGCCCCAGCCCTGCCACAGGTAATTTGCCAGATAGGATTCGTCCAGCGTTGGTCAACGCTTTTATCGACCAATAACCGTGTGTAAAGATGCTCATGCCCACAGAAGACCGCATCAACATTATAGGTATCCAGTATCTGCCAGAGCGCATCACGTTCTTCGGGTAATCGGTCTAACGACTTTTTCTGGTGTACACTCGTTGGATATGCTGGTTCGTGGAAAAAAACGAAAATATATTTTCTGTCAAGATTCGCCTGGAGGTCCATTTTCAGCCACTGGCGTTGGGTCTCGGTAATGGTATGATATTGTGGAGAGTCTTTAGGGGCTCCTTTGACATAATTGTAATTACTGTTGAGGCACACGAAGTGGCAATCTCCATAATTGAAGGAATACACATTCTCAATATACGGTGGAAGTGAACTTCGGGCAACCGGACCGTTTTCAGGGAGTACAAATACGTCTGCCCAGAGTGTCTCAGCAAATGGGAGTTTCTTTTTTTTCTCCGCGGGAGTAAGTGAGCGCCAGGGCGCAGAGGCGTCGTGATTTCCAATCGCTGGATAAATCGGAATGGATGAAGCGATAGGCGCCACCGCATCCGTCCAGGTTGCGTATTGTAAATGGACGTCGCTGACGTCATCAGTATAACCTGATATTAAATCGCCGGAAAACAAAATAAACCGAGCACCAGAGACCTTTGCGAGCTGGCATAGCTTATTCAACTCAACGACATTCACTCCATTAACGTTTGCATCAGGTTCTGATGAGTATGCGTTAGCACGACTATCCCCCATAACTGCAAATGCAAAATGCGGGTGCTGTGTTGCTGAATAAAAACTCTTTACCGGAAAGACCAGCGTATCATTTAGTTCGGGTGATATACATTCAATCTGAAAACAGTACTTTGTCTCAGGTTTGAGTTCTTCGAGCTCAATTTCTACTCTGCGCAGGGGGTCTTTGCTTTCTTTTACGGAGGGAATCTTCTGTCCCTCACGCCAGTAGTAGAAGCGAGTCTGAGCTGGTATATTAGTCTCCCACCAGATTGTCGCCTTTCTGTCAAAAACGTTAGATACCACTGGCAGGCGTGTAAAACAAAGTCCGGGTTTATATTCTCCGGATTTCGTTTTAATTATCCTGAAAGTATAGTCTTTTGAGCGGACATAATGAGCCTTTTTATCAATGAGCATTATGCAACTCAGACGAAAATGGGTGGTCACGCCTGGTGGTATTGCTCGCAAATATCTCGGCGATTTCTTCGGTGCGATGGGGATTTCAAATTGATGCGTATTGGTGAATTCTTTTTTGTCGCGTAGCGTGTAACGATACTCAGGAAATGCCTTCATCCCACGGTTTACTTCATCCTCATAGGCAATAAATAACTTTGCATCGGTGCTGGGATAATACGTTGTGAAACTAATTATCACAGAATCCTTTTTGACTTTAACACCCGGAACAATCCGCTCCTTCTCATAACACTGACCCAGACTGAACGTAATTAAAACAATTACACAAAGTAAACTTATTAAAACCCTTCTCCTATTCATAGCCATCCTCCTTATTGTAAAATTTTTGCTTGTCTCAAAAACTTATCTTATTTCCGATTTCTCAAATAGCCAACTTTGTTTTTTATTATCGTATTATGCAAGAGTCTAAATGGCAAAAAGACTGTCCTTATAAGCAAAAATTTAATAGCGCTAACAAAAGATTGTTGAACATATTTAACATAACCCTCTAACAGTTCTCTATTTCCATCATCAATTCGGAGACTTCGTTCAAGACCTGTTCTCACCCACATTAACACTTTTCTCGATATTCGTTCTGACATTGACCACCAGCACGTTCCAAACTTAACTCTTTCCTACAAGGAGATTTTAATTATCACTCTTATCAGGATTTTCCAGTAACTTATCTGTCATACTTATTCACCAGCCAATATTTTTCTCTCCGTTAGCATTAATTCATAAGATTTTGCATACCACTGTGCTACCTCTTCATAAGTTACGAAGTGAGTTTTTCCTTTTATAGGCGCAAAAGCAGAATATTCACTCCTTGACAGAAATTCACCTTTTCTCTCTTTTTGTGAAATGACATACATCTGTACATTGAAATCCTGAAGTTCCAGGAACTTTAGCAACGCATTTTTGAAATCTGTGGAGTGTTCTATTTCGAAAATATAAGCGGGGAATTTTCTTTCGTTAAACCAGAACACATCAATGGACTGAACTTTTTGTACGATATCTTCATAAGTGAATTTGAAAATACAATCCAACTTGACTAATTCTCTCAAAGGTTTGTTCAAAAATTTTTTATTTTTATCTTGCGGGGGAACGTATGTCTTGAATCCCTTCATATTGCCTATCTCGATAAGCATCCCTTGATAATAAGAATGTGTAAACTTACCTTCTTTTTCTATTGTTTTACCTTCTTCAATCAATGCAAGTATTTCCTGAGGTAGTTTATTTTTATAAGTTTTCAATGCCCACAGCCCAGGTTTTATCTTAAAAAAGAAACGTTTGTCCTGAACAATTCTGCGAATACTCGCAAATGGTGTCCTGGTTTTCCAGAGAACATCTGGTACTTTTAGGGCTCTTTCATATAAATGACTCAGAGTAGCGTAACCTCCGTTCTCTTCCATAACTTTTATTACCGCTTCATACTGTCTCATATTTTTTCACCAGGTAAGACCCTTATAGTATCAGGACGACCAAATAAATCTCTGTTCATGTCTGTTATCATTAAAAAATAATCTACAATCCAGTAAGATAGAGGTAAC
>JAGHBZ010000165.1 GCA_021160705.1 Candidatus Sumerlaeota bacterium | reverse complement strand
GTTTAGTCTTTATCAAACGCCTTCTCCTAAAAAAGCAAAAGGCAACTTTATAGTACGTCTCTTTGGTAGTTTACACCCTGCCTCCTGGTTCAAAAAGAAAGCCAGTGAAACTGAGACAGAATATAAAAGAGGGCTCAGGACATATACTCGGATGAAAACGCTCTATAGTAGTATTCTATTATGTGAAGCGCGTGAGGGCATTACGGTTAAATCCCTTGAGGAACTGGTGAAAAAGAAATATGTCCGTCCTGAGACTTTAAAAGATGGGTGGGGGAACGATATTATTTATGTAGAGCAGTATCTTAGATTGATTGCTCCGGGTAGTGATGGCGAACCAGATACAGATGATGATTTCGTCCTTGGTAGTGACGGACATTTCATTAAATTACCCGAAGATTTTGTTATGCAGACACTTGAGGTAGAAAGCCATCCACCTCATCCTTGATTTTAACGGGAAAAGACTTGACACATTTGGATTATATAAAAATAAATATGTTACAATTTAATATTTAGAAGAGAGGGAGAAAATGAAAATTTATAGAGGCATAGTTATTGTTGCAATGCTGTGTATAATTCCGGGAGTTCTGATGGCACAGAATGAGCAAGAAGAAAGGATACTTTATGTATCTCCTAATGGGAGCGATAGCAATGATGGACTGGCTACCACCACACCTTTGCGTACCATCCAGAAAGCAATTGATATTGCTGATGGATTAAATAATGGGGATTACGCCATATTTGTTGCACCGGGCTACTATTTTGAGAACCTGACAATTGACCCTTATGAGCACCTAATTGGTGGTATAGATTTTGAAGAGGAGCCAGAAGCATTTAACCCGTATGATTATATTGATGAATATTTCAAACCTCTGTTTGGTGACTCGGATGCCTCATTATCCTATTTAGTCGCAGACCCTTCACTTACTGCAATTCAGGGCAGGGACTACGCAAGCGAAGATACTCCTACTACATACACTAATGGTATTCTGAACTTTAGCATATACGGAGGGACGTTTGGTGTGCTTTGCACCAAAAAATTCCTCTTTTATCTTAAACGATGCGAAATTAGAGAAAGTAGTATCTACGGTGTAGCAGCGTCAGAATCCTCGCCGGTGCTTGACGAATGTAATATCAGTGAATGTGGGAGTGATGGTGTATTTATAAAAGACGACCCTTATGTTGACCCCCCACTCATTGCTAACCCTGCTTTCATTGATACCACAATTGAAAAAAATGGGGGCTCGGGGATTACCTCATATTCAAGCTCCTGGAACAATATAGTGAGTGGATGTACTATATCTGAAAACGACTATCTTGGCATTTATATGGTGGGTTCCAGTCCGGAAATCTCAACTACCGTGATTGAGAAAAATACCAGCGATGGCATTTATGCGACATTCTATAGCAATCCAGAAATTACTGAGAGCGAAATATTAGAGAATGGGCGCAATGGGATTGTGGTCTCAGATAACAGCACTTTGACCATTGAGGATAGCCTGATTGATTCTAATAATGGCGTTGGTATATTTCATAGCACTCTTGGAGATAGTACTATCAAAAATAACATAATCAGTTACAATGCCTCCTATGGGATAAAGGTTGGCTCCTCAATTACCTGCGAGTGTTCCGGGAATGAGGTAATATGGAATGGTGACTCAGGTATCCAGATTACAGATGGGAGTATAGGGACACTTAAAGAGAATAAAATATTCTTTAATAAAGGCTCTGGTCTGGATGTTATTTTAAACTCAGAGGTCACGCTTGAGGAGTGGAACGCTATCTGTGCTAATGCAGGAGATGGAATTTTCCTCCAGGACTATTCCCAGTGCACAATCAACGGCGAGACCACTATATTTAGCAATGCAAACAATGGGATTAAGATAATTGATGGTGCTCAGGCATCTGTAGAAAAAAGCGTCATCTTTTGTAATGCTAACAATGGAGTCTTCTGTAGCAACAGCTCTGATATTTCACTTATTAATAATGTGCTCTATCGTAATTCTGCAAATGGAGTATTTATTGAGATTAGTGCTACGCCTATTCTGCGAAATAATATATTTGCGTTTAACAAACACTACGGCGTAATGGAACGCTACGCGTATAGTGACCCCAACGAGGTCTCCTATAATTGCTTTTACGGGAACGGAAAAGGGAATTATCTTGACGAGAACGCCCTGGTCTACAACACCGCAGATGATATCAATAATTTAGTTCAGAACTATCCAGGCTCGGTCTTTGCCAATATCGTCGGAGACCCACTTTTTGTAAAATGGGGCAATTTTAGTTTGTCTAATCCCATCTATGTAGATGGGTTTTACACCGGAGACATAAGCGATGGGACGCCAACACATCCGTTTAAGCAGATAGTATGGGCACTGGCAAGTCATAGTCTCCATCTCTCAGCCGACTCCCCCTGTATAGGAACTGGATGGTTAGGAAAGGATATAGGAGCGTATCCAGACGGCGAGACACCTTACTATCCAGAGGGGTCGGATAAAGTAAAAATCTGGGTCGGCACTGCGACTTACAATGAAGCCAACCTCGTGGTCGCAGATGGGGTATATCTTGACGCCACTGGCGCTGAGGTGGTTGGGGACGAAGGGGTTACAGTATTTCACCTCCAGGGCGATGCTCAGCTCAATGGGTTCGATATAAACACCGCCGAGATAGGTGTGTATTGTGAACAGAATTCAAATGGTTTCATTGCTAATTGCAATATTGATACCACGTATCTGGCGGGGGTTTATTTATTTAAGTCTTTTGCAGGCTTGTACTTTAACGACATTAGCGATAATCAAGACTATGGAATTCGTGCTTATGGGGGAGCACCTCTTATTCTTGCTAACCTCGTTTCTTCAAACGGAAGTTATGGTATTTTCTTCCGAAACGAGAGTAATCCTGTCATTGTAGGAAACACCATCCAGAACAATATCCTCTCCGGAATAAAATTTATGGACGATTGTATCCCTACAATCAGCCATAATGAAGTCTCCGAAAATCGGGAATGCGGAATATATATGGACTCAAACTGTGCTCCTCTGATTGAATCTAACGTCATTGAAAGAAATGAACAGGATGGCATTTCGGTTAATTATGATAGTGCACCCACAATCGTAGAAAATACTGTTAAAGATAATCTAAAAAATGGGATTTATGTAAATGAGAATTCCCACTCAGTTATTGAGGCAAATTTCATTACTAACAATAATTGGGATGGCATCACCTGTCAGTATGACTCCACAAGTACAATTTCCAATAACCTCATCTGGAGCAATCGTGATGATGCCATCAGTCTCCTGTTTGATTCTGATTCTACCGTAGTGAACAACACCATTTATGATAATTACAATAATGGAGTACTAATACGAAAATCCGCCCCGAGCCTGCGGAATAATCTCTTTCTTGCGAACTATGTCGGGGTCAACGAATACGATGCAAATAGCGACCCCTCTGCCTTTACCAATAATTATCTTGATGACCAGGGATTGTGCGATTATTATGACGAGTTCGTGGAGAGATACTCTTTTCCTGAGGATGACCTTAATGTTGTGGTGAATAATAATGGTGGGGAAGTCAGTGACAATATCTACGGTAATGCAGGACTTATAGATTCCACTAATGCCGATTTTCATCTGGACAGCTCCTCTGTCTGTATAGATGCTGGAGGCTTCATCAGTGGATTAGCTCAGGACTTTGAAGGTGACCCACGAGGATATGACGGAACCGCTGAGCCACGTGGGGATGGCTCTGATTTTGATATTGGCGCTGATGAGTATTACCCTGTACGCGTGGCTAATTATACATTTCAGAGCGGCGATGAGAACTGGGATTTTGTCGGTCAAATCCCTCCCTATGACGAACCACTGAGCTCAGCACTCATTGATTTAGGGCTGAGTCCCGGGGGTTCCACGTATGCGTTCTCTTACTGGTCAAGTCCACAGCTCCAGATTCAGGATGGCAAGCTTTATCGCGCAAGATGGCTGGTACAAAGCACCGCAACTGACCCTGACCTGACAGTGCAGTTCCGACTCAGGATTAATCAGCAGGGTAGCTGGCAGAGCTGGGAACGTGGTGTGAATAGCTTTAATCAGCAGGCTCCATCAATCGGTAATTCTAAATGGTATGATGTGTTCTTCAATCCTGTGGTCACTGGCAGTGGTGATGATGAGGTGGTTGCTTCGTTTGATATAATGAGTTTTGACCCCAACGACGATACTTACTCCTGGCTATATTTAGACCAGATGACGGTAGATGAGGCGAGTGTAACCCCGGGCGCTCAGGTGATTAGCTATGATTTTACTGGCGGCACGCAGGGCTGGGGCTATGCCGGACAGATTCCTCCGTATGATGAACCTACAAGCTCCTCCACTGGCGGACAGCTGGGGCTGAGTCCCAATGGTTCAGTGAACTGTTTCTCATTCTGGGTCAGCCCGAACGTTACAATACAACAGGGCAAGGCGTACCAGGCTCAATTTACTATGAAAAGTAGCGTGGCAGACCCGGATTCTGCGGTACAGTTTCGTCTGCGAATAAATCAACTCGGCTCCTGGCAGGCGTGGGCTCGTGGAGTGAATAGCTTTAATCAGCAGGCTCCGTCAAACACTCAACCGAAATCCTATGAAGTCATATTCAACCCGGATGTCACAGGTGCTGGCGATAACCTTGTCAATCTGTCATTTGACATAATGAGCTTTGACCCTGCCGATGATGTAAACTCCTGGCTCTATCTTGATTCCGCTACTCTCCAGGAGGTAACCATCAATCCATAAGTAATAGGTCTGGCAAGGTATATTCTATAGATTCGTAATCCCGGTCATTGGTTTTAGAGAATAAACAAATCGGTTAACAACTATAGCAGGAGAGTGGGATACCTTGCCTTTTATGTGGTCTACCTTTCCTCCTGTACTGAAGACCCAAGATTAAGGATACTGAGCAAACTCTAAGGTTAGGAAGGAGGTTTTAAATATGTCCACTTTCCACAGATGGGAAAGGATAATTATCCTAAAAATTATTTTAATGTACTTTCTCTCAGGAGGATTAGCTATGACGACAACCAGTGTGCCTGTGGTGAGTCTTGAGATTGACCCACAAGACAAACCATTCTGTTACCCCCTTTTCCCCACCAATCAACTCTCTCTGAAAGATACCCGTGAGGTCACACAAATCCTACCAGAGGGCTGGCTTTACAATGGTTATGCCACTTTGTTATTTATGGGAGGCAAGGAGCTTCATCCTCTCTGCCAGCGGGTCCGCCAAATTGAGCCCGGGGGCATACCCATTCATCACTGGACGATTGAAAAAGATGGCATCTCTTATAAGTTCACTGTCTTTTGCTGGAAGTCCCCTGGCAAGGAGTCCGCCTTGTTAAACTGGGTAAATGTGGAAGTGAAAAATGTAACGACCAGCGGGAAGGAGGCTGTTTTTGGTGTTGGCAGTGCCATTAGAGCAGGTAGCCGTCATTTGCGCAGGATTAAAAAGACCAGCTTTAGACCAGAACGGCACTACTCCTGGGGTAAGAAAGGCGAGGCTATATGGGATGATAACGTGATATATTTTGCTGACCTATCTCAGAGTGCCAGGCTAATGGCGACCAGAGAGCAGAACTACACTACTCCATTTACTGCTCGTGAGCTATATGTGCTGGAGCAAACACCTGTCCTGATTGCCCGGTATGAGTTCAAACTGAAACCCGGTGAGAGCAAAAATCTTAGATTTATCTTTCCCTCGCAACCTGTTCCGATAACTCGTAAGAAGTTCATTAATTCAATTTATCAACTCTCTTTTGACCAGGAGATAGCTTCTGCACGCCGATACTGGCGACGATGGCTGACTCAGGGACTCCAGCTCAATCTCCCGGAAGAGAAAATCGTTAATCTCTTTTATGCCTCGCGTGCGTACGACCTGATGAGTTGCGAACGGCGAAACGGCGACTTTGTGCAAACAGTCAACAAACTTCACTACAACAACTTCTGGCTGCGCGATGGGGCATTTATTGCACGGAGCTATGACCTGCAGGGACTTCATAAGGTCGCTGAAGACATCCTTCGCTACTTCCTAAAATTCCAGAATGAAAACGGAAATTTCCTCTCACAATCAGGACAACTGGATGGGTTTGGACAGACGCTCTGGGCGTTGGGGCAGCATTATTTTATCACCCGCGACCAGAACTGGCTGAAATTTATTTATCCCCGGTGTCTGCGGGCAATAGACTGGCTAAAAGAAACAAGAAACAATGATGAGATGGGGCTGTTGCCACCCACAGACGCAATGGATAACGAACTCCTTAAAGGGCGATATACCGGGCATAATTTCTGGGCACTCCTGGGACTTCGCACAGTGGCAAGATTGGCTGATGCCATTGGCGATAAACCCAGAGCCAAGGAACTCTGGCAAATGTATGACGAGTATAAAAGGCATTTCCTTAAGTTACTTGATAAACGCATAGAGAAATGCGGTTACATACCTCCGGGAATGGACGTGGATGGTGGAGAAAAGATTGAGCTCTGGGGTTATGTATACATTTCCGGGCAGGACTGGGGAAACCTGATTGGATTTTATCCCACAGAGGTTCTACGTCCTGACGATGAACGCATCATAAAGACCGTTAAGCACGTCCGTGCTCATAAATACGCTGAAGGACTGATGACCTGGTCAGGGAAACTTCACCTTTACCTGACGGAATATGTTGCTGAGACCGACCTTGCCCGTGGTGAACAGGCTGATGCACTGAGGGACCTCTATTCTATGGCACTTCATACGACCAGCGAAGATGCAGGATGGGAGTTCGGAGTTGTGCCCTGGAAGAACCGTGACTTCGGGCATAACTATTCCCCCCATGGATGGTTCGCTGCAAAATTTTGCACTCTTCTCCGAAATTGCTTTATTCGGGAGGATGGAGCTGACCTGCACCTCTGCTCACTTATTTCACCAGCCTGGCTTGTGCCAGAAAAACCCATTGAAGTGAAAAATGCACCGACGGATTTTGGGCTGGTAAAATTGTTAAGAATTATAACTACACCTTCAGGGCTGATAATAAAATGGGAACCAAGATTCCATACCTTGCCCGCACATATCTATATTCACATACCCCGTTTCTACGAAGTAAGTGAAGTCAAATGCGGTGAAAAGCGTCTGTCACGTTCAGGGGAGCGAATTGAGATAACGCCAAAGATGCACGAAATCACTTTAATCGGAAAGAGGAAAAAGGATTTTTCGCCCGCAAGTCTGGAAGAAGTATTTCACTGGTGGCGTGCTGAGTGGCAACGGCATTTTGCGGAAGAGGCAAAGAAGAGCCAAAATATAATAAGAGAATTTCCTCAACCCCGTTTCCTGACACCTGCGGAACGCAAGTCCAGATTTCCTGTGAAAAAGCAACCTGAGGCTAAGTAAACACCACCTTCAATCACCTGTGATTTCTTTCCTCCTGTTAATGCAGATGAATAAGTAACAAAAGAGGAGTCGTTCTCGCTTGCCTGCCCAACCCTGTGGAAGAATCAGAAAAATATGCAAGGGTCTGCTCTGTTTTGGGAATTGGTCAATCTTTATCCATTCTTCCTGTCCAGTCTTCAATACCGCTGAATATGGTGCTGATAGCTGATTTAGACCGGGCAACTTCTTGAATACCAGAATCTTCATTATGGCGTAATAAAGACCTCTTCCACGATGACATTCTCCAGATACAGCCAGCTACTCGTATCATCCGCCGGGTCAAAGCTCAGGATGTCAAAAGAAAAGATAACCTGATTGTCAGAACTACCAGTAACATCCGGGTTAAAGAACAGGTCGTAAGTCTTCCACTCAGTAGAGGATGGTGCCTGCTGGTTATTGCTATTGAT
>JAGHBZ010000429.1 GCA_021160705.1 Candidatus Sumerlaeota bacterium | reverse complement strand
GTGATAAAAGGGGAGGACAACTGATGAGATGGAGGCAACCTCCCAGCGTATATTTGGCACTCGTCTATCTCCACTTGACCCGGGGAAACTGGTTACAAAATAGCCTGGGTCGTCTGGTGTTATGATTATCCCTTTATATTCGTCGTCATTGCCATTTTTGTAATCTGATGTAACGTTGTTATCTTGGAGGGTTCCCACTGCAGAATTACGGAATAAGGCATAGCCTATTCTAAGTCTTATGTCTTCTTCGTTTCCTAGAGCTTCTTTCTGCTCATATGACCAGGTCTGCGTTGGGATTGGGGTAATCTGGGGAGGAGTCACTTCGGAATTATCATGAATCGGCCTGGATACAAATACTGCACCAATACACTCAGACCCATTATTTTTTTTGCCGGAGAATAAAGTTTTTTCTGCGCCCGCTCCATCCACCCAGTATTGAACGGTAATAGGTCTTGGCGTGGGCGTGGGAGTTCCAGTGGGTGTGACAGTAGGCACTGGAGGTTGAATTGACAGCTCAGTTTCGTAGACATAGGAACTAACTCCTTGTTTCGGGAAACGGATTGCCATTGCTCCCTGAAACCATACTTCATGCACATCATCGTAAAGCCAGAATGTCTGACCCCCGTAATGGTAGCCGATGTCGATGGGTTTAGAAGTTGCCCATTTCTGGAGGTCAGCCACAGAATCCCAGCCGTTATACCCCGAGGCTGGCTGGTCAGGGATATTTTTATTCTCACCGGTTGAGTCATCTATCTCCGTCTTTGTGGTCCCGCCGTTCAGACGGTCTATTGTCCCGGAGTCCACACACGGATTGGGTCTTAATGGGTAACTCGCTGATGGATGATACAAACTGCTGGATTGTGCTGGCTGGTGACCATTAGTACTGCTGATGTCCCAGCGTAACGCAAAATATGAGTCCATATCAAAAATATCCGGAACCGTCTTTGAAGAATCAAACTTAGAGGAGTGATTCAGGTCTGTGTAGTACGTTGAACCATCCTCTGCTACCCAGAAAACCATCTTATCTCCTGCGTTTAAACTCACTCCAGGTAAGCATACCTTTATTTTGCTATCATTTGCCAGAGTGATATTAAAAGAATATGCAAAAGTGTCGGCACTCGCTGAGATTGAGGCTACAGCTTTAACAACCACTACACAGGGCATTGGGTCAGTCTCCTCGCCATCACTGTAGCCCCCCGACCTATCGTATGACCCAAGCAATGTGAAAGTGTTCCAGCTCGTAGGTATTCCCTCTGAGACACGTATTTCAATCTGGTAATTTTCTGTAATCAGGGTTTCATTATAATCGTCTTTGTGATTATATGTGAGTTTGTAGAGCGGACCAATTCCATTATTATCATCCAAATCCCCAACAAGCAGTGGTCGGCGGGAGGCGTCGCCGGAACGCTGTACCAGGTAGTAGCCGTCGTGGGGATTGAACCTGCCGCTCACCGGGTCTGGCTCAAGCACTGTCACGCCATCCGCTGCACGCGAACGATGACAGAACTGCGGGTTCTCGCCTTGGATGTTACCCTCAGATTGCGGAATCTCCACAAATCCCGGTGTCACGTCCTCCGCGTTGTTCCAGAACAGATTATTCCGCACCACTGCCTCCGCTGTTGCCTCATTGGTACATTTCAACGCAGTATCTGAATGGCTGGAAAAAATGTTATCTTCAATGAGCAATTTTGCCGAGGGTTCTACTCCTGTTTTTTTATCCAGCCAGAAAGCATATTTGTTTGCATCAAACGTACAGCCTTCTATATTCGCAACAAGATGGTTTGGGTTCTCATTGTTGGCAAAGAAAATCGCACTATACTCTGTCCCATAAAGAAGGCAATTAAGAACATTAATGTGCACATTCACACTGTCAATGCCCCATTTGCAATTGCGGAAGATGGTGTTTTTCATCGTATGTGGAGAAGGTGGAACACTCTGACTGGTACCGAGTATTCGCACTCCTCTGGTAGCGTATTCAAAGACCGCAAAATCAATCTCTGGTGACTCAGCATCTTCGGTGAGTCGTATTGCACTCTCATAATCTCCAGGTGAGGGCAGGGTTATGCCATCGCCGGTTGCCTTTGTTGATGTGAAGAGCAACATCTCTTCAGGTAACCCCTTTGCGGTTAGCTGTCCTGTATCTGTCCCCTGCTTATCAACAATCAGATTTGCTCCACTAGCATACGTAATCACCGCACCAGGGTCAAGCTTCAACGGAGAGAGCAACGTCGGCGGATTCTCACCACTCACACACCCATGCACTACATCATAATGAAACCCTATGTCCACTTTCGTGTCGCCAGTCCTCCCTTCTACTCCATCTGTATAATATTCCACGAGATTTGAGCTACGAAAATTATAACTCGCACATTCACCAGAAGTGCTGTTATTGATTGTGCTGTTGGTCAAATTGAACGGGCAAAAAATTGTTCGCTCTTTTATCGCAGATGACAACGTCTCTGGATAACCACTGAATGGTTCTCCTTTATCCACCAGCTGGCTGTTGTAACTATACTCCTCAAGATTCACCCACTCCGCACCGTAAAAAGAGCTATTCGGAGATAATTTATATGGGTTAGAGGTTAACTCTATATTGTTCTCACCAGATTCGAATCCTGACACTTGTTCTTCACACATATAAAACGCATTATAATCAATGTCGCTTCCACTCGTATCACCAAAACCATCAAGTCCCACTTCCAAATAAGAAAATAAGTTGTCTTTAGCTGTAACATTTATAGTACCAGTATCCGAAAAAACGATGATTCCTCCACCAAAGTTGTTAATTGTACAATTCCTTACTTTAAGATTAAATGTCTGCGGGTCATGAGAGTACATCAGGTGAGCCCTTATTGCCTCGTAACCATTTGTCATTAGACAATTCAATATCTCAATTGAATTCACCGTAGGAGTGGTCATGGCAAAATAAATACACCAGTTACAGTTCCGAAAAATACAATGCCGGATTGGGCTAAGTGAATCAGGATTGTTGTTGCGAGTTATTTCCATTATTGGCTCAAAGCGTATCGCTGTATTTAGGTTATGGAACTTACAATGGTCAAACTCACATTTGTTATATTCAGCCGAAGAAGTTGACTCAAACAAAATACCTTCTCCGTTCCCTGACGGTGGGTCTGAAATCTCTTCACCTACGGTATCAGCTGCATTGGTGATTATTACATAATTATAATCCGTCCCTCTGGCAAATAACCTTGCTCCTTCACTAACGATGATTTGTTTAGATGGATAGAGTTTCACCACGGTGCCGCCTTCTATGGTGAGGGTGTGAGCTGAGGGGATGGTGTAGTTGTCCTGGATGTAGTAGGTCTCGCCTGCGTGCCAGCATTCTGAACCCTGTGCTGTGCCGGAACGCAACTCCCAGTCAAGCACTACCGGGAACTGACGTCTCTCCGCGCTAAGCCAGCTCACCTTTACCCCCTCTGCCAGCTCGTAACTCCCGTCTGCCTTCCTGCTCAATACCTTATATATCCCGGTGTGATAGGTTGTCATCTCTTTGCTGAGTTTTGTCTCGTCGTAGAGTGCGTCAGCTGCATCGCCTGATGCGGCGAACTCGGTCAGAACTTTCCCTGTTTTTGCGTCTTTAAATCTGATTGCCACGTAACCGCCTTCTACCTTTGCCTCCGCAGATAATTCGCTGAACCCCACATTTAAGCTCCTGCTCTCAATCAGCGCGGAATCTGATGCAGACTTAAGGCGCGAGATAATCACCAGATATGTGCTCTCTGGATTGAGTCCGAAGTATGCAGGTCCAGGAAGACCAGCCAGACTGTTGATAATAAGGTTCTGCTTGAACCTGCCGCGCTCGTACACATACTCCACGTCAGCAATGTCGCCGAATATTCCACGGTAAAGCAGGCGATTGCTCTCAGTTTGTTCTGCAGGAACCGACTCCGGCTCTTTGACCACCACGACCTTTCCTGATTCAGAATCATAGTAGCCCAGACCTGCAATTCCCATCTTTAGAGTATAGGCTTTATTACGATGTTTGAACCCACACTCAAGCGGATATGATTGAGCTATGTCTGTGCTGATGCTCACCTGAATAACACCTCTAAGGGCGGTGAAGGCGATGCCGGATTTGCCAGGGTCTGCGGGGGTGAACTCCGGGACGGCGGGTTCCCACAGGGGTGATGCCTTGGGATTGGCGGTGTAGTCCTGAGCATCGTAGCAGAGTCCGTCGGCTTTGATGATGATTTTTCTGTCATAGGAGACCTTCTCACCGGTTGGATTGCCTGCAGTATCAAGTATGTCCTGCTCGTAATGATTAATGATGACACGTGTGGTTTGATTGCGTTGAGATAGGTCTTCTTCAGAGGAGATGAGACAGGGTTCAGAAAGGCTAACGCTCAGTGCGGATTGTCCCCCTAACAAACATAGCGGTTAATAAAATACACAATACGACTACGCCTTTTTCCTATTCCTTTTGCCTCTTTCATTGTTCCTACCTCCCTTTTCTGAATTGACTCCCAACCTTTCTGGCGAAGCCCCCTACGTCCCTCCACAACAACTCAACGCAGAGATACTCCAGAAGTGGTGAGATTAAAAGTTGCAGTTGAGGAGACCTCTGGAAGGTCTATTTCTCTCCGCCCCCCTTCTTTTCCCAGAATCTCTTCTCTCCAGACACACAAAATTAACCCTGAATTTATCCCCAACTCCGTTCCTCTGTAAACATCTTTTTTCACCTTTTCTTGAAAAAATTTTTACCCTCCTTACTCCCATATCGGTATTCAGAGAGACAGAACCTTCCTGCTTTCTAAATTCCGCAAATGCGAATCAGTCGGGGAATCATTGCAATTATGGTATCCAGAAAAGATACAATCTGGTATGCTTTACTTCAGTTCAGGTTTAATTTTGATACCCGGGGAGAGTGCGGTGTTCAGTTCGGTAATGACCAGGTCGTTTTCCTGGAGTCCGGAAAGGATTTCCGCGTATTCATCGTTACGTAGTCCCACCTCCACGTTGCATAGAACCGCTCTGTTATTTACCACTTTAAAGACATACCATTTTCCATCTTTTTTGAAGACCGCCTGTTCAGGGACAATGAGTGCGTTATACTTTTCGCCGGTAATAATTTTAATATCCACAGCCAGACCGGGTCGGAGGTGCACGGTAGAGTTATCAAACTCAATCAAAATCTTATTCCGTTGTTCTTCGATGCCGAGAGCAGAGATTTTTTTAAACCCTGCGGGGTATATCATCTTAACTGAGCCAATGATTTCGTTATCCCCGAGTGCTTTACCAAAGATAATGACACGTTGAGCGGGTTTAACACGTCGGATATCGCTACTGAGTATGTCGCTTTCAATTTCAATAGAATTCAGGTCGCCAATCCGATAAATAGGTGCACCTTCAGGGAGGGTTGTTGCGCTCTCTACATATTTTGTCACAATCGGACCACTGACCGGAGAACGAATAGTAGCGCGTTCAAGGTCGTACTCAATGACTTTTAGTTGTTTTTCCACCTGTTCAATCTGTGATTTAATAGCATTTTGCTTATACAAATTATCCTCCACAAGTTTCAGGAGTTTATGGTAATTGAGTCCAGCGACCTCGGTCTCATTTTGAGCAGAGAGGTAGCGGTTTTCAGCGGCAGAGACGGTCTGGAGCTGGACTTTATAGGCGGTGTTGGTTTTTTCAAACTCTTCCCGTCCAATTACTTTATCCTCAAGCAGGCGTTCGCGGCGTTGATACTGGAGTTCAAGTTCGTGAAGTTTTAATTTCTCCACCGCGAGCTGTTTCTTTACATTTTCCATAGAGATTTTAGCCTGCTCATATTTAAGGCGAGCGGCTTTGATGTCTTCGGATTTAGGTTTGTCACGAGCAACGACCTCAAGTTGTGCCTTTAGCTCCTGGATACGAGCCAGGAGTTCTGCGTGATGCTGGCGGAGTTTATAATCATCAATGCGTGCGATGACCTGCCCACTGGTGACCATATCACCGACATCCAGTGTGGGGCGGAAGAGTTTACCAGTAAACGGCATAGTAATTTCATACTCATCGTGGAGTTGAGTTTTTGCCTCTTCAAGGATGTATTCAGCAATATGTCCGCGTCTCACAGGGCTGACCTGGAGTTCTAACCCCTTTTTGCGGAAGATAACCCACACCAAGACCACTGCTAAGACAATGAGTACCCCAATGATTATTTTCTTTCTTGAGGTTCTCTTCTCCATAATAAGTATACTCCTCTTTGCCTTCAAACCAACGCACCCGATTAACCGACTAACCGAATAACCGAATAACCGAATAACCGACTAACCGACTAACCGACCAACTGACTAACCGACTAACCGATGAACCGACCAACCGATGAACCGCTGTCCCCTATTCTCTCGTTTTTAATGCCTCTAATAAGTCAATGCGTTTTAATCTACGCCGAGACATAAAATTTGCCACCGTCACAAATACCGCTATGAAAAGCGCTGTCAGAAAAAACGTCTTTCCCTGAATATAATATGGCCATTCGTAGAGCTCAGTTTCATACGCAATGACCAGCAGGCGACAAATCAACATACCAAAAGGATACCCCAGGATAAGCCCGATAAGCGAGAGTAAATAGTTTTCATAAAAGATAATCTTACTGACCTCCTTAAGTGTAAAGCCCATAACTCGTAAGGTAGCCAGTTCACGAGTACGTTCCATAATAGAGATGGTACTCGAATTATAGATAATAGCAAACGCAATAATGCCTGAAAGATACAATAGAAAGACGTTCATAATCCGCACTCTCCTGACCAGCGCATCATCATCTCACATCGTATTGACATTTTTTGGTGATTCTGTTTAACTTTTATATTGCATTATGTAGACATAATGATAATCTTTGTTCCATCATATTATATATTTAATTGAGTGACTTGGAGGAGATAAAAGGTGAAAAAAGACGAGAAAAAGCAACCCGAAATCGTTGAGTCAATGTTTTATGACAAATATTATGTTATCAAGAAGAGCAAAGCCCAGGCATTGGCTCAGGAGGCACTGCGACAGCTCTATGCGGAAGGCAAGTTTAATGAGCAGGGTGTGATTGATG
>JAGHBZ010000393.1 GCA_021160705.1 Candidatus Sumerlaeota bacterium | reverse complement strand
TGCACTGCCTGCCAGTGTGCCGTCGGGCAGTCGAATAGCACCATCTCTTTTTGCGATGATACCGCCAACACCCTCAAACTCAGTCCCCTCTGGTAATCCGCAGGGCGCAGTAGCATCAGTTATCAGGATTAATCGTTCAGCTCCTTTTATTTTATAGAGCAGACGAAGCATTGCTGGATGAAGATGAATACCATCTGCGATAACTTCGCAATACACATCATCGTTTAAAAGTCCAGCAGTAATTGCCGATGGTTCACGATGATGGATGGGTGCCATCGCATTAAAACAATGTGTGATATGATTTGCGCCGAGCTGGAATGCGCGCTCTGCCTGCTCAAAGGTCGCTGAAGTATGTCCAATGGATACTTTTATTCCACGCGAAAGCGCATACTCAATAACTTCACTTGACCGTGGCAGCTCCGGTGCTATCGTAATCAGCCTGAACATATCTCCGATGAGCTCACAGAGCTCCTGAAATTCCGCAGTGTCAATGTCCTTAATATACTGGATACCAAATCCCCCACGACGTGATGGGCTAATGTAGGGTCCCTCAAGGTGAACCCCAATAATATTAGCTCCCTGAGGTTCACGGTGGGCAGTTTCTTTGATTGCCTGAATAACTCGCTGGAAATGTTTCAAACCCTTATCCTGATTGGAAATGGTAACAGTCGCCAGCAGGTCTGTACACCCACCCTGAGCAGCGGTGCTGAGAATTTTTTCGTTTCCCTCCACCTCGGCATCCTGAAAATCGTATCCACCGGCTCCCTGAAAATGTTCGTCTATCAACCCTGGGGCACAGATTAAGTTATTGCCGAGGAGTAATCTATCTGAAGGAAGGTGATTTAATTCTGCAGGAGAGACATCAGTAAGTATCTCTTCAATTCTTCCCGAAGTAATACGCAATAAGACGTCGTTCAGTTTCTGAGTAGGGGTATATAATTCGCTACAATATACACATTCAACTTTTTTGTTCATTTTTTTTCTTACCATAGACCTTATCTGGGTCAAAGACACGCTTGCTGTTGACTACCAGTCCTTTTACTCTGTCAAACCGACGATAGAAACAACTCCGATACCCGGTATGGCAGGCTGCACCGCCTACCTGCTCAACACGCAGTAATAGACAGTCGCCATCACAATCCAGACGAACCTCTTTAACTTTCTGGATATTTCCTGATATGTCTCCTTTGTGCCAGAACGTCTGGCGAGTGCGACTCCAGAACACGGTCTCACCCTGTTCAAGTGTCCGCCTCACCGCCTCTTTATTCATATAACCGAGCATCAGCACTTCCCCAGACTGATAATCCTGAATTATCACTGGCACCAATCCTGAATCATCAAATTTTATGTTTTTTGTTAACTCTTCTGAGTCCATTTCCTTCTCCTTTGATTTCTTCTTCGCTTACCGAGATGGCCCACCCTTCCTCATTTATCGTAAATTCAAAGGATAAACAATTTAATCAATACAATTAGGAGTAGCAAGATTTTCAGGATTATCCTCATCCCTGTCAATAGAATTGAAATATTGTGAGCAAAGATGCACTTAGGTTAATATCTCAAAATATAAAGTGTGTGATATTTTATCACTGTGGGTTATTTCCTATGGCTCTCACTGGATATAGCCCTATTGCAGTAGCGATAAGATTAGTTTGCTGGAACATAACATAAATAGGCGGAGCTACTAAGGTTGTGAACGAGAGGCGGGAAAGGCAACTGACTCAGGGATACCGCTAAGATTAATAATTACTCGGTGTTGGTGTTTTAATTGCTCTATCAACTTCTCCTTAACCTGGTTGAACAAATAGAGTTCAACGTCCTGACGTGCCTCTTCAAACGTCACACCGGTTGCCTTCTTTTTTTCTACCACTTTTATCAGGTGATACCCGTATCGTTTTTTATCAAGTATGACTTTGCTCACTTCGCCTGGCTTGTATTTAAAGATAAGCGTATTAATTGGTGCGGGGAGACGATTTGCTGGAGTGAGCCAGCCGAGGTCACCACCACGGTACCGTGAGAGGGCATCGCTTTCTTTTGCGAGTTCCCGGAAGTCTTCGCCCTGAAGTGCGCGTTTTCGCAGCGCCTGCATTTCTTTATAGATTGCTTTCAGTTCTTTCTTAGATTCATTACCTGTTAAAGCCCGAAAAATATGGAGCACCCTTACCATTGGGGGGTTAATAAACAACGCTTTGTTTTTGTTGTAAAATTCTCGTATTTGTTTCTCTGAATAATGTTTAGTTATATAATCGTGTACGAGTTTTTCGCCTAAGATGGCATCTCGCATCTCCTGAAGAAACTGGTCACGAGTATAGCCTGCCTTCTTAAGTGCAGATTCAATGTCAAGATTGGGTGCGTATTCTTTATGAAGCTGGTCGAGTTTTTCCTGAAGTTCAGCGTCAGTGACCCTCAGCCCACGCTTTTCTGCTTCTGCCGCAAGCAAGGCAATGTTTACCCACTCCTTGACTATTTTACCTTCCGTGAATCGCCGAAACGCCTGTTCGCTCTCAGTATCCTTTCTATTTGATTTGTTCTGAGCCAATAGTTTGTCTGTTCGTATTTTAAGTTCATTTTTCCTTAAATATCTGTGGTCGACAATGGCAACAATATCTGTCCTGATTTTTTCTTGGTTTTCCTCTGCCTTGAGGAACGCTGTGACCACAGATACATATAAGAATAGTATAAAAATTATCCGATGGTAGGAAATTATTCTCCTCATTTTTTGATTCATCGTTTGAAGCATCTATTCAATCCGTTTTGCGAAGTCCACGAGAACCGAGACCTGATTATGGAGAACTTCAAGAAGTCCTTCCCCAATATCAAAAGAAATCTCTTCGTTTTTTCGCCTGACTGTCAGGCGTCCGGGCTTGATGGTCGTGGCAAGAGGTGCATGGTGCGCCAGCACGCCCAGATACCCTGCTCCGCCCGGGGCGATTATTGACTCTACAGTATCCTCAAAGATTACTTTTGATGGTGTAATTATTCGTAGTGTATATTCGCTCATTGCTCTTTATGAATCCGAAAAATAGGTGGTATCAAGGCTAAAAGTGTCTCACTCTTTCTACTAATCGGGGTTTTATATATATAGGATGTTTGCTAAACTTTTTCACCCATCCGCTCGGCGTTTTCAAGGACTTCGTCAATAGTTCCACACATATAAAATGCCTGCTCCGGGATTTCATCGAGCTCCCCACTTATAATGCGTTCAAATCCTGTTATGGTATCATCAAGTTTCACGTATTTACCCTCTCTGCCGGTAAAGGCTTCAGCCACGTGAAAAGGTTGCGACAGGAATCGCTGAATCTTGCGTGCACGCGCAACGGTGAGTTTATCTTCATCGGAAAGCTCTTCCATCCCAAGAATAGCAATGATGTCCTGAAGGTCTTTATAGCGCTGGAGCACTCGTTGAACTTCTCGTGCCACGTTGTAGTGGCGTTCGCCAATAAGCCGGGGGTCCATAATCCGTGATGTGGAATCCAATGGGTCGACCGCTGGATAGAGTCCCAGCTCAGCAATCTGGCGGGAGAGCACTGTGGTTGCATCAAGGTGACTGAACGTAGTTGCGGGTGCCGGGTCAGTGAGGTCATCTGCTGGCACGTATATCGCCTGCACAGATGTTATTGACCCTCGCCTGGTTGAAGAGATTCGCTCCTCAAGCTCTCCCAGCTCGGTTGCCAGGGTCGGCTGGTAGCCCACTGCCGATGGCATTCTCCCCAGCAGGGCTGATACCTCGCTCCCGGCTTGAATAAATCGGAAAATATTATCTATGAACAGGAGTACGTCCTGTCCACGTTCATCGCGAAAGTACTCTGCCATAGTAAGTGCGGTCAATCCAACACGAAGTCTTGCTCCGGGTGGTTCATTCATCTGCCCAAATACAAGACAGGTCTTACTAAGTACCCCTGATTCCTTCATCTCAAGCCAGAGGTCATTACCCTCACGTGTGCGTTCACCCACACCGCCAAATACTGAAACACCTCCGTGCTCTTTAGCAATGTTATGAATAAGCTCCATAATAATAACGGTCTTGCCCACACCAGCACCACCAAATAGTCCGATTTTCCCACCCTTTGGGTATGGCGCAAGCAGGTCAACTACTTTCACCCCTGTCTCAAAAATCTCAATGGCTGGAAGCTGTTCTGTAAGCGGAGGTGGTGGATGATGAATAGGACGACGTTTATCTGGCTCCGGAAGTGGACCTAGTTTGTCAATAGGTTCACCAAGTAGATTAAAGATTCTGCCAAGACATTGTTCGCCCACAGGGACACTAATAGGTTCACCAGTATCTATCGCTTTAAGCCCACGCCTCAACCCCTCAGTAGGCTCAAGCGCAATACACCGCACGACATTATTACCAAGATGTTGCGCCACCTCACTGGTTACTTTATGGTTGTGCTCTTCGTCAATTATTATCACTGCATTAAGAATCTTTGGGAGTTGTTTCGCCGGAAACTCTACGTCCACAGTAGGACCAATAATCTGACGTACTGTCCCCTCCGTATGTGCCATTTCTCGCTCCTATCCTGTAATAGGTTTACATTTGGTTTTTCACAAAAACAAATAATCAAACAGATTAAACTAAAATTGCCGCCAATAATCAAATGGTATTTTAGGAAAAGGTGTAATCTCTCGCTCGTCAGGTGTTCAACACACCATACACGATACTCCCTACAAACACAAGGTGTGTAGGAGTAGGCATTTATGCTCTTATCTATTATTGAGAATATTTCGCCTAAACCTTTTGCATCCTGCAACGGATTAGGTGTACCATAATTAATAGAAAACATAATGATTACGGTAGATAGAGGTAAACTTTAATGCAAAGGATACCCAGAAAATGAAAGAAACGAGAAAGGAGGGGAGCTGATGAAACTAATAAGACAGATAATCTACACATTGTTGAGTGCAGGCATTATCTTCGTGTTGATTTCTCCTTCAGTGGCAGTTGCTGAAGAATGGCACCCCGGTAAGTCCTTTAATCAATCCAGGGAAATAAGGTCTCGAATTAATATTAGAACGAAGAATCGTGCTTTCTCAAATAGAGAGTGGCGTAAAGGGAGTTTATCAGATGAATGGGAGAGAAGCCCGCATCGGGTTAATGCGCCTTATATACGAAAAACTCGCCCTGATAGAAACTGGACACGTTCGGATTGGGAATGGGTTCACCCAGAGAGAGACCGGGAAAACAGAAAAATTGGGCGCACGCAATATAACCGTGATTGGGAAAAATTGCAAAAAGTAAAAGTAAGAAACTCGGATAATACAGACTGCAGAGGAAAACGGTATATTGATGACAACTCAAAGCAAAAACCGTTTTTATGGAAACCGTGGAGAGAAAAAGTTTACTACGATAGTGAATGGGAACCAACGTGCCGGGAGTGGCGGGCTCAGCCCCCACGCGAGAAGCATTCTTCACGCTCAAAGAAATACTGCCCACCCCACGAAAAATACTGGTATCGGCTTCCTTATCAACCATACTACCCTGACTATTACTGGGATTGGTATTATGATGAAGAACCTTACTGGATATGGTATCATCCTAATTGGAGATACTATAGAACCTATAGATG
>JAGHBZ010000081.1 GCA_021160705.1 Candidatus Sumerlaeota bacterium | reverse complement strand
TGTATATTCACTTTGAAGAGGAAGGTAGTGAATATTTTCACTTGATTTAGTCTTCATTTAAGTTTTTCAATTATTCATATTAATCAAGCGTATCAATGGATAATGGTTTCATTAAATAAAATAGTTACTCATCTCAAGCACCAAATTCAACGCGACCTGCAGGACAAAGCATTTCGCCAGAGAGAAATTGATGCAGCTATTAAGAGATACATAAAAAGATGGATTGCTAATAACAGGAGTCCAGACCTCTACCAACCGCTTGAGAAGCTCGCAAAAGAACTGGAAGCCAATGGACTGGATAGTCTTGAGCTTTTTAAAGTTGCCTGGGAAAAAAATCCAGATGACTCAAATCTCCTGCTGCGAATTTCCAGAACTTTATTAGGGCGTGGCAATAAATCCAAAGAAGCTCTCAACTATTACAAAATAGCAGTTGAACACGAACCCAATAAATTTATTTTCTTTGAAGCTGTGGCTGATTACTATCGCGAAAATAGTATGATATATGAGCTAATGCTTACTAATGAGCAGATAGTTGACACTTTTGAGCGATACCAGGAAATTATGGAGAGTGGAACTGATGAGGAGAAGTTGCAATTGGTGGATGTGGACTGGTCAAGGGCAGGGCAACTTTATGAGACCGCAAAACAGGAGTTGCTTGATTTATATCTGAATCTGGGACGAAAAGACAAACGTGCTTCAGCTCTTTATACGGAGGTACTGAGAGCAGACCCCGAGAATATTGATGTCCTTGAAATGCTTGTGGAAGGACTCCTCAAGCAGAAACGTACTGACCCGGAAGCACTGGAGGTCTACGAACATTACCTTGCATATAAACCTGATGCACGGCACGTTATATACCTTTTAAGCAAAGGTTATCTTGAGCAGAGTAGAGACAAAGAGGCAATTGCGTTGTTGGAGGGATGTTACCGCTCACATCCAGATGACCACGCAAGTCTGGAGCAAATCACAAATTACTATCTGGCACAAACTGACCTTCCGGAGGAGGCGCTATATTACCTAAAAGAATATGCAAAACTCCACCCTCAGAACCACTCGGTTCTGAGACGGATTGTCACTTTCTATGCTCGTGCTCAACGCTCTGATAGCGAAGCAGTGAGTTATTACAAGCGGTATTTGCCTTTGACGAACAAACCGGATAAATTTCTGGTCTTAATAGCTCAACATTATTACCGTGAGAAAAACTGGCTTGAGGCAATTGAGATTCTGGAGAGGCTTTATAACCTCGGTCATAGAGACCGCAATACTATACTTCAGTTAGCAACTGCCTATGCCAATTGTGGACGTAAGGATGCTAAGGCTATTTTACTCTATGAATCTGCTATCCAGGAGGGTTCAGAGAATATTCTAATCCGAGAATTGCTCAGCGATTTTTATTATACATCAAATCGCTCAAGCGAGCTCGCATACCGGTGTTTTACTGAAACCCTGCAGGTTAACCCACGACACCACACCGCCAGATTGGGTCTGGCAAAAATATATTTAAATAAGAAAGATTACTCAGCAACAGTTAAAGAATGCCTGGTAGTTCTTCAGACTGAACCAACTCATCAGGAGGCACTCCGGTTGTGTGCAAAGGCTATTGCCCTGAGCAATGAAGATTCTCGTGTTTTTGATTCCCTTTCTTCGTTACCTGAGCAGTCTCTTCTTCAGATTTATCGTCAGGCATTTGAGATGAATCCTGCACTAAAAAAAGTGACACTCTGGCTCTCCTCTTATTTTATCAAGAAAAAAATCTGCGATACGGAAGCATTAAAGGTCTATACAGCCGCCCTTGCCTTCTCCCCCAATAATATTGAATTGCTAAATATGCAGGCTCTCTCACATTATGAGGCTGGAGAGCCTGAGAAAGCCATTAACATTGACAATAAAATCTTTTCTATTTGTAATCAGACCTGTGTGCTGAAGCCGAGTATACCTGAATCATCGCGCTCTCTTTGTGCCAATGTTTGCATCCGATTGACCAAGTCTTTCTTGGAAAAAAAATTCTCACCCCCTGATAAAACCGCTTATTCAATCTTGGTATGCGCTTATCAGCGAGGTTTTGTTGAATCAGACCTTATTCTTCATCTGGCGGAGTTAAGCGTAAAAAATAAATTTTCCTCTGACCTTGACGTAGAGATACTGGAGAGAGCTGTTTCTATTTCACCTCATCGCCGGGACATGCGCAAATACCTCGTTAACTTATATCTGAAGAGCGGTAAACCCGAGCCGATAATCAAACATTGCCGCTTTCTCCTGGAGTCGAACCCCGATGACACGGAGGCTCTTCAGTGGCTTATTGACTGTCTCAGCCAGTATCCGGTTCACGACATTCGTCTTGAATCATTGCTGGAGGAATTATACTGGCAGAACCCGACCAGGACAGACCTGATTATTGCTCTGGCATTGCTTTATGGAAAAATGCAGCACTTTGACCACACTACACTGAAGTTCTTTGAGCATGCCTGTCAGATTCGTCCTGATGACCTGCAGCTACAGACGTTTCTTGCACGATGTTATGAAAAACTCGGTAATTTCCAGAAAGCTATATTTATGTATCAGCGAATTCGCTGGGCTATTCCTGACGACATCGAAATTATCCAGCGACTTGCATATAGCTATATGAAGGCTGATATAAAAAATGCTCAGGTCCTTAACATTGTTAATCAGACGCTCAGGCTCAGCGGGGAAGACCCTGAACTTAATTTGTTCAAGTGCGACCTCCTTTTTTATCTTGGGAAACAGGAGGAGGCACTCAAATCTTTAGAAGAGATAAAACGCCAATTTCCGGAAAAAGTAAATGACCTGATTGCCATACTTGAGAAATACATCACCCCTGCACTTACGACGCCGTCTCCTGCAATGGCAAAATTGGCGACACTCTTGATTGACAGAGGTGACCTGGATGCCGGGGTTAAATATCTTGAAATCCTGAGCACTGAGTACAAACATTATATGACCGAGATTCTTGACGGCTACAACAAGATTCTTAATCAAGACCCAAATCATATGCTCGCCCATATTGAGCGAGCGATTTTATATCGTCTGGTCGGTGAATTTGAACTGGCTGCTAAAGACCTTGAGAGTGTAATTGGTTTCGCAGAATTTAGCCCGAATATCCTGTATGAACTCGCTGAAACTTATGAAGCCTGGATAAAACAAGAGAAAGACCCTGAACGAAAATTACCTCTTATGTATAAATTGGGCAGGCTATATTTCAGACTCGGCGAATTTGACCAATGTATCTCGGTCTATCAAAATATTCTTCACCTTGATAAGCTATCTCAGGAAGCGCTCTTCTATCTGGCGCGGTGCTTCCATCGGAAAAATACCCTGGAGCTGGCACTACAATATTGTAAGCGACTGGAAAAATCCGACGAAGTGAAGTCACTGCTCTATGACCTGGGCGATGCCTTTTATTCACAGCACAACCTTAAGGCTGCTGCTGAGGCTTTTAATGAAATTGTTAATGCTGACATTTCGTTTCGTGATGCCGCATTGAAATTCACTGAAGTACAGAAAGAACTACAGGGTACTTTGCTTCCACAAAGAGAACGCGAATCTCTCCTGGGTGAACTAAGCGACCGAGCCAGAACCAGGTTTGATTTACGTGAAGAAATTGGACACGGTGCCTGGAGCATTGTCATCAAAGCCTACGACCGTGAATTAGATGAATTCGTCGCTTTAAAAATTCTGCCGAGTCGGTTCTCTGAAGACGCTGCGGCGGTTGAGCTCTTTAAAAATGAAGCGCGTCTTGCCCGACGCCTCAGTCATCCCAAAATTGTACGCATTTATGACATTGGCGAAGAAGCCGGAAGAAAATATATATCTATGGAATATGTGAAAGGTAAAAGTCTGCGAGATATTCTTGAAGAACGCCGCCACATCCCCCCACTGGAGGCAATTTCTATCGCTTTACAAATCGCCGACGCCTTAGACTATGCTCATCGCAAAAATGTCCTGCATCGCGATATTAAACCCGCAAACATTATTATTACTCCGGATAACCAGGTCAAAATTACTGATTTTGGCATCGCCGCTGTCGTCTCTCAATCAGAAAAGGTCTCTACTGAATTCTTTATAGGAACTCCATTATATATGTCGCCTGAACAGGTGGAAGGTAAACCCTGCAACACTACTTCAGACCTGTATTCTCTCGGAGTGGTTATGTATGAAATGATCAGTGGCACACCCCCTTTTAAGGTCGGCAACATTGCGTATCATCATCTTTTTACCAAACCTCCTCCATTAAAAAATATCCCGCCTCCGCTCGGAGTGATAATATTAAAATGTCTTGAAAAAAAACCTGAAAACCGCTATCAATCTGCCAAAGAAATCATCAATGACCTTAAAGTCGTAAGAGAGCTCTTAGAGAGTGAAAACTCCAGCCACAGCTAACAAGAGAAACACCACGAATTTTATGTCTTCTGCCTCTTTATTGCGTCTTCGAATTATTGCCTTTTGTGGTGTTATTCTGCTTGCTGTATTCTTTCGCTTTTATCGGCTTGACGCCGTTCCCCCGGGACTATGGTATGATGAGGCTATTAATGGATTAGATGCATTAACCGTCATTCATCACGGGCCCCAGATTTTTTTCACTACTGAAGCACACCCCAGAGAACCTTTACTTGTGCACATCATTGCGATATTTTTCTTAATTTTCCACGTTTCAACACTCACTCTGCGAGCTACCTCCGCTTTCATAGGACTCCTCACCATTCCACTCGTTTATCTGTTCGTGCAGCGTGCCAATCGCAATAGTATGCTTGCTCTATTGAGCGCATTTTTCCTCGCCACGCTCTGCTGGCATTTCCATTTTAGCCGTCTGAGTTTTCGCACCATATTGGTTCCACCAATTATGCTTATTCTATTTACCTTTTTACTTCAGGCATTTCAGACAAATACTCCATCTGCGAGGACTCGTAACATCAGCTTAGCCGGGATTACACTTGGACTGGGTGCTTATACTTACCTGGCGTTTCGCCTGGTCCCGATAATTCTTATTTTTCTATTTATATTTCTCCTCCTCACAAGGAAAATGTCTCTTACAGAATGTGTTCGGCTCGCTCTTATGCTACTTCTCTTTGCTTTTATCGTTTTTGCGCCACTTCTCACCGACTACATTAAGAATCCTGAACATTTCATCGGCAGGGCAGAAGAAGTTTCACTCTTTGACAAAGGAATGGGGTATGCCACCAAATCTGTAACCAATAACTTATGGAAAGTTGCACTTATGTTCACCTTCAGGGGCGACCACGTCGCCAAACACAATCTTCCCTTCAAGCCTGTCTTTGACCCAATTATGTCGTTTATCTTTTATCTTGGCATTGTCGCCATATTATATAATGCCATCAGGAGAAAATGTATCTTTTCTACGACCGTGATGTTGTGGTTTCTTGTTATGCTTCTTGCGAGTGTGTTATCTTTTGGGGCACCAAATTTATTACGCACACTGGGTGCC
>JAGHBZ010000009.1 GCA_021160705.1 Candidatus Sumerlaeota bacterium | reverse complement strand
CTTAAAAAGGTTAGGGCGATTCCTTTTTATTCCGATTAGAAATTGTGCCAGCCCACACGCAGGTTCTAAGAAATTAATATCTTTTTTCCTTGTGTATTTATTCACATCAATCAGGTTGACCATAAAATCAACAATCCACTCTGGAGTAAAAAACATTCCATAATCTTTTTTGATACCTTTTAGACTGTTATTCACTATACTTTGATGAACTTTATAATCCACTAATGCCTTTTCTCTTACCAATAATGACTTATATTTTCTTTGCCGGTATTTTTTTCTTTTCATAATTTTAGTCACTTCTTCTGAGCGAGCTACGTCTCTTAGCTCTGTGATAAATGTCATAACGCCTGGAGTTGTTCGCACAGGGCTCTGTATTGTTCGGTATATTCAGGGGTTTTGGTATCTTCTTTAAGGACGCCGATGATAATTTTTTCCTGTTCAGCTTTTTTCTGTTTCTCAGGTGGGAGTTTTTTCCACGCCTCAACAGTCATAGACTGTTCTTTTAAGTCAAGAAGCATCTTGGCTCCGTCGCCTAATCGGTTCAATCGCCCGTAAATAATCGGGCAGTTACACCGCACTTCAACTACCGAGAACCCTTTATGTTGAATAGCCCGTGCTATAATGGATTCCATTGGACGGAAATGATACGCAGTAGTGCGCGCAACAAACGTCGCCCCTGCCCCCATTGCCAGACTGCACACATTTACAGGTGGGTCAATTGAACCAAATGGCGAAGTAGTAGTACGTTTGCCCGGCGGGGTGGTCGGTGAACGTTGTCCCCCGGTCATTCCGTAGTTAAAATTGTTGAATACGATTACTGTCAGGTCAATATTCCGCACACAGGCATGAATAAAATGATTTCCTCCGATTGCCAGTGCGTCGCCATCGCCAGTAATCACAATAACTTTGAGATGTGGTTTTACTAATTTTGCTCCTGTTGCAAAAGGGATGGCTCTGCCGTGGGTGGTGTGGAGGGTGTTAAAGTCAAAATATACTGGTGCACGGGACGAGCATCCAATTCCACTGACCATCAGGACATCGTCCTTAGGAATTTTGAGCTTATCAATTGCCCTTATCGTGGCGTGGAGTATAATACCATTAGTACATCCCGCACACCACACGTGGGGGAATTTCTTTTTTAGTCGTAGATATTTGTGGACTACTGCCATTTTTGTTTCATCTCTTTTATTGTATTATAAATTTGTGATGGCTCCATCATAGAACCATCAAACCGATGTACACCGACCACTGGTATATCTCTTCGCACATACCGTTCAACTTCACAAATTATTTGTCCCTGGTTTTGCTCTGGGACAATAATTCCTTTCACTTCGCTTGCGAGTTGTTTGACCACCTCATCCGGAAAAGGCCAGACTGTAATCACCCGTAGCAACCCGACGGAGATACCCTCATCTCTGGCAATCCGAACAGCGCGTTTTGCGACTCTGGCAGTACTTCCATAAGTAACTACCAATATATCAGGGACAGGCTCAAGAAAAAGCCCTTCATATTTCCACATATCTTTCTTGTGAAATTCCATCTTCATCTTAAGCCGGGTCAGGAGTTGCTCTGCTTCATCAGGTCGATTGGTCGGAAACCCACGCTGGTCGTGGGTAAGACCGGTAACGTGAAACCGATAGCCTTCACCATATGCAGCCAACGGGGGGATATAGTCCTCTGTCATTTCAAACGGGAGGTAGTCATCCGGCGGACAGGTAGGCTTTTTTCGTTCTACAAGATGTATCTCCTCGGGTTTAGGGATGTAAGTTTTCTCACGCATATGTGCAATGACCTCATCAAGTAGCAGTATCACCGGTTCGCGGTATTTTTCTGCAAGGTTAAATGACTCAATGGTAAGGAACAGTGTCTCCTCCACGCTTGACGGCGCAAGGGCAATAATTGGATGGTCGCCGTGTGGGCCCCAGCGAGCCTGCAGGACATCCGCCTGGGAGGTAAGTGTGGGTTGTCCAGTGCTGGGTCCACCACGCATTACATTCACTACGACACACGGAACCTCGCAGAACGATGCGAACCCCAGATTCTCCTGTTTTAACGAGAACCCGGGACCACTGGTGGCTGTCATTGCTTTAGCGCCTGCAAGTGAGGCACCAATAACTGCTCCCATTGAGGCTATCTCGTCTTCCATTTGTATAAATACACCACCGCGTCGTGGTAGCTCTCGTGAGAGATATTCAGCAATCTCTGAGGAGGGGGTTATGGGGTAGCCAGCAAAAAAATTACACCCACCCAGCAACGCACCCTCCGCACACGCCTCATTCCCCTGCAGTAGCCTCCATTCTTTATCTTCCTCCATCTTCTCTCCTCTATGTTAAGAGTGTTTACTCTGTTAGAGTATATTATAACCTACGCACTCTCAGGTATCTAAATACTATGCGGTAAAGATGTCTAATGCTTTTTGCCTTTATATTTTCAAAGAATTTCTTTCACGTATTCCTGGTCTTCTTTGTTTTCAAAGATAGCGTAGTCGGGGCAATAAAGGACACAGTTAAGACAATATATGCAGTCATCCATCCGGGCAAACACAGGGTAGCCTTCACTGTCGTAGTCAATCACGTTCTTGGGGCAAACGGTAGCACATATCCCGCATCGTTTACACCAGCGCCGATTCACCCACAGATATTTTTCTTTCTCTACTTTTTTCTTCTGAGCCATTGTCCGCTCCCTTGCTTGAAAATACTTATAATTTTTTCTGCGATAAAAGCTTTAAAAACCCTCCCTCTTTTTCAAAGACATACTCATAGTACCTCACCGGAGTTTCATTTTTCCAGAGCTGATTTGAGAAGTGTACAAATCTGGTCTGGGCGTTCAGCGACAGGGATACCATACTCGCCCAGGACACGGATTTTTTCCTGTGCGGTGCCAGTGCCTCCATCTATAATTGCCCCGGCATGCCCCATCCGTTTGCCGGGCGGCGCAGTGAGCCCCGCAATGAACGCTACCACTGGCTTGCTCATATTATTATGAATATATTCGCCAGCACGTTCTTCTTCTGTGCCACCAATCTCGCCAATCATCACCACAGCCTCGGTCTCCGGGTCTGATTCAAATAATGGCAGTGCGTCTAAAAATGTGGTTCCAACAATCGGGTCACCACCAATTCCAATACAGGTGGATTGCCCCAGACCACCGTCGGTCAGCTCCTTCACAATCTCATAGGTGAGTGTACCGCTCCGGGATATAACGCCAATCTTTCCGGGTTTATGGATATGTCCGGGCATAATGCCTATTTTAGTTTTTCCGGGTGAGATAATACCCGGACAGTTCGGTCCTATGACCACAGTGCCGCTGTGTTTAGCGCTCCAGTATACGTTCATCATCTCGAGTGTGGGGATGCCTTCAGTAATGATGACCACGAGTTTTAGCCCGGCATCAATTGCCTCCAGGGCAGCGTCAGCGGCAAATCTTGCTGGCACGTAAATGACCGAGGCATTAGCATCAGTTGCCTCTACGGCTTCCCGGACGGTGTTGAACACCGGCACATTGCCCAGGGTGAGCTGACCGCCTTTTCCCGGGGTTACGCCAGCCACCACCTTTGTGCCATATTCAATCATCTTTTGTCCGTGGAATTGACCCTCAGTCCCGGTGATACCCTGAATTATCAGGCGTGTATTCTCATCTGCAAGTATACTCATTCTTCACTCCTCCGATAGAACGCAGACAAAAAATTTTTCAGGCAGGCTATTACTGCCTGTCGGTTGATTGCTCCACTTAAATTGGGGTCTTGAAAATTTATTATTCACTTTACCAGCTCCACCACTTTGCGTGCTGCATCGCTCATCGTGGGCATTGGTATCAGTTCTGTGCCTTCAAGCATCTTGTGAGCTTCTTCTTCGTTCGTGCCAGTAAGACGTATCACTATCGGCAACTTGAAATCCAGCTGCTTAAACGCATCCAGTATCCCCTGAGCCACTCTGTCGCATCGGACTATACCGCCAAAAATGTTAATTAAAATTGCCCTGACGTTTTTATCAGCAGTAATCAGACGTAGGGCTTCAGTGACCTGTTCTGAACGAGCACCACCGCCAATATCCAGAAAATTAGCAGGTGCACCGCCAAAATGCTTTATTAAGTCCATTGTTGCCATTGCCAGTCCAGCACCATTTACTATACACCCAATATTGCCACTGAGATGTACATAATTAATTCGCTTGCGGCGTGCTTCTGCCTCCAGTGGGTCTTCTTCAGATTCATCCCGCAACGCCTCAACCTCAGGGTGGCGATACAATGCGTTGTCATCAAAATTTATCTTGGCATCGCAGGCAATTAGCTCCCCTGTCTCGGTAATCACCAATGGGTTAATCTCTGCCAGTGATGCGTCCTTTTCTATAAACAAACGATACAGTCCCCTGGCAAATAGACCCAATTGGTTCATCTGAGCTTTATCCAGCCCAAGAAAATAGCCAATCTGCCGAACCTGGAAATCATACGGACCCAGATGGTGCTTGATATGTAGTTTAAGGATTTTCTCCGGCGTGGTTCGGGCTATCTCTTCAATGTCAACTCCACCCGCAGGACTCGTCATCATAACCGGCAACTTCTCTGCACGGTCGATTATTATACCCATATATAGTTCTTCTTTAATCTTTGCTGCTTCTTCTACCAGCACTTTTTTTACCCTGATACCCTTGATGTCCATTCCCAGTATGGCATCAGCGAGTTCCCTGGTTTCTTGCGGTGAATTTGCCAGTTTCACGCCACCGGCTTTACCCCTGCCACCGACAAGGACCTGAGCTTTGATGACTACGGGAAACGTGAGCTCTTTAGCAACTTTTACTGCCTCATCCGGGTTGGTTACCATTGCGCCTTTAGGGGTGGGGATTCCATACTGGCGAAAAATCTCTTTTGCCTGATACTCATGAATTTTCATCGTTTGCTCCCGAAGCAACTTGCCTAACCAAAATACATAATAATTACTTGAGCTTGCGGTGGTTCGTTGTCAAGTATATTGTATACGAATAAATTTTTTATACACCAGACCACGTTCGGAGTTAGTTGTGTGGTCAGGAAACGCACCATGCCCGTTGCTTACTCCAGACCAAAAACCAGCTGTGTAAATGTAAAAGGCCATTACCCCTGCTCAGGCACGGAAGGTTAAGATTTTCAATTCTTACCCGACCTGCAGATTTCCGGGCAGATTGAGGCTTTTCTCGCAACGATGATTTTATTATTGATTCTACCCCGATGTGGTGAATATGATTTGTTACATTTTTACGTCCGGAGACTTGAAAGTGCGAAACGAAACTGAGAATAACACCAATACTGATTCTGTACAGGAGCCTGAAAAGAAAAAGGGATTATTGAAGCGTATCGGCAGTTTGACCAAACGGCTCGCAAAAACTAAAAAGGGGTTTGTCGGTAAAATAAAACAGGCAATTACTCTCCGGGGTAAACTTGATGAGGAGTTGCTTGAAGAGGTGGAGTCTATTCTTATCCAGGCTGATATCGGTGTGGAGACTACATTGAAAATCATTGAGCGTATTCGCAACGAACACCGACGAAAAGAACTCAATAACCCTGAAACCATCCTTCAGGTCTTTAAGCAGACAATCTACGAGATGCTTAAAGAACGCGAAGGGAAAATCCTGTGGCAACCGACATCTAAACCTTATGTGATACTTACCGTGGGAGTAAATGGAGTGGGCAAAACCACCACCATTGCTAAACTTGCTCAAAAATATAAATCTCTCGGCAAAAAGGTTATGCTCGTTGCAGGGGATACATTTCGTGCCGCCGCTATTGAGCAACTGGAAATCTGGGCTAAAAGAACTGGTAGCGACATAATCAAACAATCAATGGGTGCAGATGCGGCGAGCGTTTGTTTTGACGCAATCAGTGCTGCACGAAAACGTAACACCGACGTGGTGATTGTTGATACTGCTGGCAGACTTCATACAAAGGTTAACCTGATGGAAGAACTTAAAAAAATCGTCCGAGTGATTAAAAAACAACTTCCCTCTGCACCTGATGAAACTTTGCTTGTGCTTGACGCCACTACCGGTCAAAATGCTATCAGCCAGACAAGGATTTTCAAGGCGGACGTTGACGTTACCGCAATTGCATTGACCAAACTTGATGGTACAGCAAAGGGCGGGGTTATAATTGCCATAGCTGATTTGTTTGACATCCCGATTAAACTCATTGGAGTCGGCGAACAGGCAGACGACCTGAGAGATTTCAATGCCCAGGAGTTCGTAGACGCCCTCTTCACCGAACTTTAGGGGTCAGAGAGGCTGTCCGATAATGCGAAAAATGAGAAAATCTAACCAGACAGTTAATTATGTAACCTTAATAATTTCAAACATCTTTCTGCGAACCAGATAGTTAATAATTTGTTAAAAATTGAATTGTCGGACAGCCTCTCAGACCTCAGAATCACTAAAGTTCGTGTTCCCTATATCTGCAGGAATTGGAGAATGGAGGTTAAAATCTAAATTTTTGCTCTACTAATTATTCTGAACGCGCCGGTTGTCCCGGTCTCGTATAAATTCTCAGTAAATCAGGGAAACTGGGGTTAAGGATAATAAGATTTTCTATAGAGCACGTGTGGAATTTCCTTCTCCCAGTTCGTTCTTCCGGAGATGATGGGATTTCTTAATGCCATTAATTCTAATGAGTCCAAATCGTGCAACATACAGCTCAGGTCGTTCCTTCGTAATTCTATAAAAGAAATGATTCAGGATAAATTTCATTTGTTAAATTTCAAGTCGGAGCTGTTATAACATATTCTTTTAAGCAATTCAGTATATATATAAAGTGATTGAAGTTGCCCGATTGTATGAGGTGAATAGAGACGTAAATTTCTGTAATTTGGGTTGACAATATAAGGCATAACATTATAGTTATCTCCACTTTAGTTTTTTTACGGATTTCGGGTAAATAGAGAATTTTCAGGGCTCTGGAAAGAAATAGAAGAATTAATTTACCAGAGAAATACAGGTCAGGCTGAGGCGATGGAAAGGTGTGTTAACTCTTGTTCACTGAAAGCTGTATAGTGTGAAATATCCTGAAAGATGTTAGAGTTTATTCAAGCAAGAAGAGACGGTGTACTACTCCGTGTGAGAGTGCATCCAACAGCGCGCCAGACCGGGTTAAAAGGTAGAGTGGGAAATATGCTTAAAGTAGATGTAGCGGCAAAGGCAGAGGGCGGTGCGGCAAATAAAGAATTAATAACCTATCTGGCACGATTTCTCAGGATTGAAAAGCATAGAATATCTATCCTCCGGGGTGAGAAGAGCAGAAATAAGATTATTCTCATCTCGGACGCGGATATAAATGATTTAAAAGAGAAGTTTAAGAAATTTTCAGAAGAGGAGAAGTAAAGTGAAAGAGTTACGAGCACAGATTGAGGAGGCAATCAATGTCATCCGCACCAAAACAGATTTAGTGCCAGAAGTAGCAATCATCTGCGGTACGGGTATGGGACAGCTGGGTGATGACGTGGAGAACGCCGTTAAAATCCCGTATCGCCAGATTCCTCATTTTCCTATTTCAACAGTAGAGACGCATAAAGGTTATCTAATCCTGGGGGAGCTTGAGGGCAAAAAAGTAGTGGTTATGCAGGGAAGGTTTCATCGTTACGAAGGTTATACTATGAAGGAGATTACATTTCCTGTGCGAGTGATGAAGATTCTCGGTGCGGAGACCCTGATAATTATGAACGCCACAGGAAGTATGAACCCCCATATCCGGGCTGGCTCGTTAGTTTTCATCACAGACCATATTAACCTAATGGGCGACAACCCCTTAATTGGACCGAATGACGACACTCTGGGACCCCGTTTTCCTGATATGAGCGAACCATATAATCGTGAGCTGATAGAGCTTGCGGAACGTATTGCACTGGAGAATAAAATAAAAACACATCGCGGAGTAGCAATAGCAGTCACCGGACCAAACTTAGAGACTGCAGCGGAGTATAGATTCTTTCGGCGCGTGGGTGCAGATATTGTGACAATGTCAACGATTCCGGAGGTCATCGTGGCAAATCATATGGGTATGAAGGTGCTGGGACTTTCCACGGTGACAGATGAATGCTATCCAGACGCATTAAAACCGGCAAACATTGAGGAGATTATCCGTATAGCCAATGAACTCGAACCCAAACGTCAGACCATTATCAGGGGTCTATTAAGGGAATTGTGAATTGTTAGAAGAGGCTTAAGTCGGAGGCAATGAAAGAAAAAATAAATTATAAAGAGACGTTAAACCTGCCGAGGACCTCGTTTCCGATGAAAGCCAATCTGGCTGAGCGAGAGCCAGAGCTCCTCAAACGCTGGGCTGAGATTGGGTTACATCAGAAGATGGTAGAGAAAAATCGTGGCAAGCAACGATTTACGCTTCACGATGGTCCTCCCTATGCAAATGGCGATATTCATCTTGGGCATGCGCTGAACAAGGTGCTGAAAGATGTTATTGTCCGCTACAAAATTATGAAAGGGTTCTTCTCAAATTATGTGCCCGGATGGGATTGTCATGGGTTGCCGATTGAACAAAAAGTTACCTCTGAGCTGGGCAGGTCCTCAGGAGCAAAGTCAACCATTGAGATTCGTCGCCTCTGTTATGATTATGCAATGAAATATGTAAATATTCAGCGTGAGCAGTTTAAGCGTCTTGGAGTAGACGGAGATTGGGACAACCCATATCTTACGCTAAGTCCAACGTATGAAGTAGGAATCTTATCTGCTTTCAGGGAGTTAGTGAAAGGGGGCTACGTATATAGAGGGCTCAAGCCGGTTCACTGGTGTTACTCGTGTCTCACAGCCCTTGCTGAGGCAGAAGTTGAGTACAAACCTCATATCTCGCCGAGTATTTATGTGCGATTTCCATTGCTTGACAAAGAAAAAAAGGAGTTTCTTAAAGACCTGCCGGATGTGTCGCTGGTCATCTGGACCACCACACCCTGGACATTGCCAGCAAACCTTGCGGTCTGTCTGCATCCGGAGTTTGATTATGTAGCAGTGGTAGGCACTGCACCAGATAAGGGTACACGGGAGACGTTCATTGTGGCTGAGGGTCTGCTCAACGCGTTTGTCTCGGCGTGTCATATTGCGCTGGAGAACGTCGCAGTTAAATTCAAAGGAAAAGACCTTGAAGGTTTGCATTCCTCTCATCCTTTGCTGGATAGAGAATCGCTGGTAATCGTTGGAGAGCTCGTGACGCTTGAACAGGGTACCGGATGCGTACACATCGCCCCAGGGCACGGAATGGAAGACTACATCATCGGGCAAAAATATGGATTGCCAATTATTGTGCCTGTGGATAATGAAGGGAAATTTACAGAGGAATATGAACCTATGAAGGGGGTGCTGGTCTGGGATGCTAATGACGAAATCATCAAGATTCTTAAGGAACGGAAATTGCTGGTTCATTCTGCCCAACTGGAGCATTCATATCCACATTGCTGGCGGTGTCATAACCCAATATTGTTTCGTGCAACCGAACAATGGTTTATGAACGTGGAGCACAGAAACCTGCGTCAGCGCGCACTTCAGGAGATTGATACCGTTAAATGGATTCCCAGATGGGGCAGGGAACGAATCTATTCTATGATGGAAATACGCCCTGACTGGTGTTTGAGCCGACAACGCTCCTGGGGTGTGCCGTTGCCGGTCCTGCATTGTAATAAATGCCACAACTCCGTACTGGAGGTTGCAGTAATTGACTCCTTTACACGTCTGGTCGCAGAAAAGGGGACAGATGCCTGGTATACAGAGCCACTGGAGGAGCTCATTCCTGAGGGATTCAGGTGTCCTAAGTGTGGTAGCCGGGAGTTCAGTCGCGAGACCGACATCCTTGACGTCTGGTTTGATTCAGGAGCCAGCCACATTGCTGTGGTTGAGCAACATCCTGATATGGATTCACCCGCGGATATGTATCTTGAAGGCAGTGACCAGCATCGTGGATGGTTTCAATCATCACTCCTCGTAAGTATGGGCGCACGGGATAGGGCACCATATAAGACAGTGCTCACT
>JAGHBZ010000133.1 GCA_021160705.1 Candidatus Sumerlaeota bacterium | reverse complement strand
GTATCCGGGGGACATACCAGTCTGATTATAGTGGATTCTCCACTTGAGTATCGCCAGGTGGGTCAGACACTTGACGACGCTGCTGGCGAAGCATACGACAAAGTGGCAAAACTACTCGGGCTCGGGTATCCGGGAGGACCAATTATTGACCGACTCGCAAAAGATGGTGACCCTGAACGCATTAATTTTCCCCGTCCTCATATCGCTTCAGGGGATTTTAATTTCTCGTTCAGCGGGTTAAAGACCGCTGTTGTTAATTATGTTCGTAAGGAGGGGTTGGAACGAATAAAAAAAGATAAGCAGTGGGTTGCTGACATTTGTGCATCGTTTCAAATGGCGGTCATAGACTCATTGCTGGCAAAAGTTGAGTCTGCTTCTCAACACTTCTTCTTGAGGCGACTTGTTATTGCTGGTGGTGTTGCCAGCAATAGCCAGCTTCGCCAGGAGGCTCAGAAAAGATTTGCTTCGTTTGAACTCGTTATACCGCCACCTTTTTTGTGTACGGATAATGCCGCTATGGTCGCTGGACTCGGCTACCATTACTGTCGTGCTGAAAAGTTCATTGACCTTTCCACCAATGCTAATAGTCGGCTGAGGCTCTGAATCAACCTTAGGCATATTGGCACTTATTGGAGGCTCAGCCCTTTTATAAGATTAAAAATCTGGCGTGAAGTCCTTGAGAGCAATTCTGGAGTTTTCTGCATTGCCTCTGCCAGACTCATCGGGCGGTCAATGATACTTATCACCGCTGTGATTCCCTCTGCGTAGAGCTCTGCTGGTATTTCTTCAATGCTACCTGTCAGGAACAACACAGGGATGTTCAGTTTTCGTGCGCGATGTGCCACACACACCGGGGCTTTGCCATAAAGGGTTTGCTGATTTAATGAACCTTCACCAGTGATGACCAGGTCTGCCCCGAGTAGTGAGTTGTCAAACCCGATTGTGTCCAGCACAAGTTCTGCACCGGGCTGAAGTTGTGCACCGCAGAACGCCACCAATCCTGCCGCAAGTCCGCCAGCCGCTCCTGCTCCGGGTAGGGGAGCAACGTCCTTGCCGGTCTCTCTTTTTATCACCTCGGCAAGGCGTGTCAATCCTTCTTCAAGCACCACCACCTGCTCGGGCGTCGCTCCTTTTTGCGGCGAATAGACCCTGGCTGCACCTCGTTCTCCAATCAGCGGATTATCTACATCGCAGGCAACGATTATCTCCGACTCGTCCAGTCGTTTGTCCCGCATAGTAAAATCAACGTGCGCTATGCGGCGCAGGTCTGCACCAGTTGCTGGCTCTTCAATTATTTTTCCCGTACTGTCAAAGAATCTAACCCCTAATGCCTGTGCTGTTCCCACACCACATTCTGTAGTTGCTGAACCGCCAACACCAATTATTATCTTGCGAAACCCTCGTCCCAATGCTTCACGGATTAATTCACCTGTGCCAAAGGAGCTTGTCTTTAATGGATTGCGTTCGTCCTCTGATAATAAAGGCAGTCCACTGGCTGACGCCATCTCAATCACTGCAGTCTTGTTGTCGCCCAGTACTCCAAATACCGCTTTTATTTTTCTTCCCAGTGGGTCGGTTATATTGTCAACTTCAACCAGCCTCCCTTTAGTCGCCGTGACCAGTGCCTCCACAGTGCCTTCGCCACCATCCGCTACCGGGATTTCCTTTACCTCAATATCGGGCATCGCCTCTCTGATACCCGCAGATATTGACCCTACTACTTTAACCGCTGACAAACTACCCTTAAACGAATCCGTTGCTATCACCACTTTCCTCATCTCTCACACCCTTAGAAAATATTTTTGTTCGTAGGATAATCCAATAATAAACTTTAGATTATCCTATGCCTCTTCTCTCAACACAACAACCTAACTTTCCTAACTTTAGTGAGATTGAGGTCTGAGAGGCTGTCCGATAATGCGAAATTTGAGAAAATTTAACCAGATAGTTAATAATTTGTTAAAAATTAAATTGTCGGACAGCCTCTCTGACCCCTAAAGTTGGTTATTCCCATTCGATGGTGGCTGGGGGTTTGCTGCTGATGTCGTAGACTACGCGGTTTACACCGGGGACTTCGTTGATGATTCTGGTAGAAATAGTGCTCAATAACTCAGGGGGAAGTTTTGCCCAATCAGCAGTCATAGCGTCCAGACTTTCAACTGCACGAATTGCTACCACGTTTGCATAAGTGCGTTCATCGCCCATTACGCCAACGCTCTTTACAGGTAGCAGAACAGCAAAGCTCTGCCAGAGCCGATAGTATAGACCAGCGCGTTTCATCTCCTCAATCACGATGCTGTCGGCACGCCGAAGAATCTTGAGTCGTTCAGGAGTGACCGAGCCAAGTATACGCACCGCAAGTCCGGGTCCAGGAAAAGGCTGGCGTCGCAGAATCTCTCTGGACAACCCTAATCGTCGTCCTACTTCACGCACCTCGTCTTTGAAGAGTTGCTTGAATGGTTCTACCACACGTCCTTCACGGATTAATTTTACCACTTCCTTTACCCGATTATGGTGCGTCTTGATGGTAGCCGAGGGTCCTCGCGTGGAGGTGGTCTCTATGACGTCTGGATAAAGTGTGCCCTGTGCAAGAAAATCACCTCCGCCAAGCAAAGGAAGGAATACATCAATAAATGTTTTACCAATAATTCGCCGTTTCTTTTCCGGGTTAGTGACGCCACGCAACTTCTGCAGAAATTTCTCAGAAGCATCAATTAATTGTACTTTTATCCCCAGCTGTGAGAATCTTTTCATCACCTGTTCAGATTCATTTTCCCGCAAAAGCCCATTATCAACAAATACTGGTTTAAGGCGGTCTCCAACAGCCTTATGCAGAATAACTGCCATCACCGTTGAATCGACCCCGCCACTCACCGCACATAGAACATTTCGCTCACCCACCTGGTTGCGAATATCCTGTATGGTATGGTCAATAAAATCGCCGAGGTCCCAGTCCTTCGGTGCTCTGCAGATGAGCCGGACGAAGTTTTTCAATATCTTCGTCCCTTCTTCGGTGTGTGCGACTTCCGGATGAAACTGCAGACCATAAATCGGTTTCTCTTTGTGCCGCAAAGCCGCATAAGGCGCATTTCTGGTTCTGCCAATTACCTTAAACCCGGGTGGTAGCCGTTTCACTCTGTCGCGATGACTCATCCAGACCACGCTCTTTTGCTTAACATTTCGGAATAAAAGGTCATCGCTGCGTGCTAAAAATTCCGCAGGGCCGTATTCGCCGCGTTCTGCACTCTCCACCTCGCCCCCAAATAGCATCGCAATTAGTTGTTCGCCATAACAAATTCCCAGTACCGGCACATTGAGCCCGAATATCTCTTTACCAATTTTTGGTGAATCGTCTCTATACACGTTTGCGGGACCACCGGAGAGAATTATTCCCTGAGGGTTTTTCTGCAGAATCTCTTTCAACGGGGCAGAGTAGGGGAGAATTTCGCTATAAGTGCCAAGGTGTCTTATCCGACGAGCAATGAGTTGACTGTACTGAGACCCAAAATCCAGAACCAGAATCACACCGTTCACCTCTCGGTTACCAAAAATTTATAATATGCAATTATATGAATTAAACGCTCCTCAATCCGCTTGTACAATAAAAAGAATCAGCATATTTATCTCTATTTATCTATTTTTATTGCAAAAAGCCAACGGACAGGATTGAAGAAATTTTCCTGTAGCTCAGATAT
>JAGHBZ010000040.1 GCA_021160705.1 Candidatus Sumerlaeota bacterium | reverse complement strand
GCATTAACATTTATACGCACCGGGACAAGATGTGCATTTATAAAACCTGAAACCTGCACATTCGTAAAAAAACTGGCTTCAACCTGCTGGCACTCTTTGCTTTCTGGAGTGTAACAATAAAGAAATATTGATTTTCCCTGAGCCTGAGCTTTTTGTAGAGCGGTCTGGTAGTCGCCTGACCACTTTATCTGGGCTATCCCAGCACTGGCGACAATCCAGAAAAGCAGCATAACTGGTAATATTATTCTGCTCTTGTTCATCATTGTTCTCCTTTCTTTTAGTAGATTAATTCAAAGAGTAATATATCTAATAGTTTGAGAAGAAAAACGCAACCCCTTTTTACCAATGATAATGAGTTCCTGGCTTTATATACCATAATCCTCCAGAACAATTCTCATTTAACCAGTTTTTAATAGCCATTTTCCTGGTTTTAGAGCACAATAGGAATAGAATCTTTTTTGAACGTCGAGTATTTCATTGATGAAACGAATTACAAAGCATATACTTTGTTATGTTTGTCTGAGTCTATTTATCTCCGCTCTGGCACAAGCACGTCTGACAGGTGAGCATTTCTTTATAACAGATAAAAAAGGACTCTCCGAGAACGTCATTAAAGATATTTTGCAGACCGCTGAGCTGGCACGACAGAGAGTTACTGATAAGGTGAAGCGTCCTTTTCTGCTGAAGACGGAAATCGTGCTTTATCTAACACAGCAGGAATTCCAGGAACGTACACAACACAGCAGTGAACATATCCTCGCCAGTGCTGACCCTGCCCAAAATGTTATTTTCGTTAACTTGCAATTACTTGCTCAGTCCCCACTGGAGCAGTTCTCAAAGACATTTGTCCATGAATATGCGCACATATATCTGGGGAATATGTGTTCGCGGCGTCTGCCCAGATGGCTGGATGAAGGTATTGCAATGCATCTGGCAGGTGACTGGCATCTGAGCGACGCCATTGACCTTGCTGTGGCGCGGCTCTCCGGAAAATATATTCCGCTCGCTGAACTTGAGGTATCTTTCCCCTCAGACCCGAAAAGAATGCGTCTGGCTTATCTGGAGAGCTACTCGCTGGTCTCGTATATTTTGAAGCAACGGTATAATCGTGCTGATGTCAGCGTCCTGGTGGATGACCTTACCGACCCTGAGGATGGACAGGAGCTCATCTCGCTTTACTGGAATCGACTCGTCCGCGATGGCTACGAACTCAACTGGCGTAACGCAACTAAATACGCTATTCGTAATTTTATTATTATCCTTATGCTTGCCTTTAATACTATCTTCTGGTTTGGAGTGAGTATGCTATTGATTATAGCCTATTTTCGGAAACGACGCCGTCAACGTCCCCTGCTTGAAGAATGGGAGAACGAAGAACGCCTCTACTCGTCTCTGGATGATTACCGCTCATCTCATTCGCACAAAGAGAAAGACCTGTATTGATACAGGAATTCATTGACTTGGCTCGCTACATCTCAATATAATCTCTCCTGCTTATATTGACGCTGGAGGTGTAGGTTCTATGAAAAAAGTTACTTTTTTTACACTGCTTATACTGGTAAATATTTGCTTGATTTTGCCTCACAGAGCGGGTTTTGGACAGGTAACTGACTCCTCCTATATTTACGGCATCCATTGGTATGGCAATACCGATTCAATTAGCCCGGGTGAGCTAACAGATGTGGAGACTATGACAGGCTCTAAAGGAATCTGGGTGCTGGAGATTACTCACGTGGACAGCAGTCAGGCACCACCCTGGGACCAACCTACCTACTACGTAGGACATTGCCAGAAGGTCACTCAGGGGAAAGGACATTCTATGATTTTCCGTGTCCAGCCCTACTGGAGTCGTAATGTTCCGCACTCCTCTGACCCTTATACCCTGAGCCAGTATGCCGAGGACTGTAAATCCGCTGCTAATACCCTTAAGGATTACTGTCATATCTGGCAAATAGGTAATGAGGTAAACTTGCGAACCGAAAACAAACACTGGGATGGCTCAGGTTATAATACCACCTGGGAACCCACCCCTGCTCAATATGCCCAGACCTATATTGCCTGCCGGGACAAGATTCACGAAATCACGCCAAATACTTCCCCTGCCACGCAGATTGTTCTGATGCAACCTGTTGGACCCGGCAATGCCGACCCTATCTATCGGTTTATGGACGGTAACGAATACCTCTGGCGACAGATTGAGGCTGTCTCAGACAAAAGCAAAATAGATGGCTTTGCCCTGCATGGCTATGCTGAGCCCGGTGGTACCAACTATGGACTTGACGGATTCTGGGACACTATCCGCGAACAACTGATGATTATTGACCAGCTGGGTCTGGGCGACCGACCGGTATTTATCACTGAGTGGAATAAACATATGCCTGATTCCGCAAACGCCGAGATTGCTGCAAAATTCCTTCATCGGGCATATACCCGGATGTATCAGTGGAACACAGGCTCTGGCGGTGAATGGCCCGGACTGAGCAACCATAATATCATCGCAGCTACCTGGTTCGTCTATCCTAAAGACTATGGATGGAATGATTATGCACTCCAGTACTGGAAAAACAATACCTCCGCTTTTGATGAAGAACACGACCCCTGGAAATCTTTTCAATACGCCTGTGGACTCAACTACGCAAAAGGCTCAACTGGCGGTGGTCCCGCTGTTCCTCAGAATACCCTGTGGTGGCAGGACTCCTTTGACGGCACAACACTCGACACTGAACCACCACTTCCCGACTGGAAACCGGAAACTACTGGTGCTGGCAGTGTGGTTATGAGTGGCACCGGCTCGGTCAGGTTTCTTGGAAACTCAAGTGTTAACGGTGGTGGTGGCATTCGCACCGCTGGATATGTATACGGCAACTTCCATCTTGAGACAGAGGTCACCATCACAAATGCCGGACGCTCTCATACTTCTGTGGGTGAAGCGAATTTTGACATACGTATTCGTGAAGGCTCTAAAGGCTACTCGCTTACCTTCTTTACAAGCGATTCCCCAACTAATACCAATCGCATCGTGCTACGCCGCACAAATGAGTGGGTGCAAATCGGGAGCTATAATGTGGCGGTACCGGGTGGCATCAATAGCGGAGATACTTTTAAAATCTTTATCACTGCTAATGGTTCCAATATCCACTATATTGTTTACAAAAATAGTAACCCCACTCCTGTGGTTGACTGGGACGTCAATGACGACGGACAAAAAGTAGGATGGATTCGCCTGATGTCGTATAACCTGAACGAAGCACGTGTGAATGATTTCAAACTTTATGGACCTAAATGGAGTTCTGTCACGGATTGGGCACAGTATTAAGACCAGTAGAATTCTATTTAGCTCAAGAGGGCATAGGCTTTATCACATTATCATAAACACACATCTCCGCCTCGTATAAATCAGGCGATCTTCCTGTACTTAAAATATACCTACTGGTGCATCTCTTTTTAAAAAGCCAGTGGCTTGAGATTCTTAATATTTCTTTTGACCCTGCACACCGAACAATAGTATAGTAAAGATATAATTTTTATTTATTAGTGTAACTTATTGGTGCTTGTGCTATGAGACTGTCAACAAAAATACGGTATGGCTATCGTTTAATGGTAGACCTGGCAACTCACTGGAATACAAGGGCAGTCGCCTTAAAAGAAATTTCTGCTCGCCAGAACATCTCACTACTGTATCTCCGCCAGATTATTATGTCGCTTGAAGCAGCTGGACTGGTAAAAAGTCATCGGGGCTCTAAGGGTGGATATACCCTGGCACGACCACCAAAAAAAATTCGGCTCGTTGAGATTAACCGCGCACTTGAAGGACCAATATCGCTTTCTGAATGTGTGGATGAACCTGAGAGCTGCGACCGCTCTGATAGATGTGCTACCCGTCTGCTCTGGAAACACCTGACCGAAAAATTAGAAAATACTCTTGAGTCTCAAACACTTGCTGTGCTGAAAAATAAACAGGTAAAATTGGAAAAGAAAAACTAACTCAATTGCCAATCGGGTTGCGGTTCCACAATAACTTGCTTACAAAAGAAGCCATACGACACAAAATCTGGCAGGCTTTAGAAG
>JAGHBZ010000248.1 GCA_021160705.1 Candidatus Sumerlaeota bacterium | reverse complement strand
TCTCTATCCACAAGATTCGTAATACCACATATTTTAACTTTTATCTTTTTTTCCATCTTCAAAAACCGGTAGTAAAATAAAATAAGACCATATCATAATATAGAAACTAATCCCGAACGTCAACACTCTCCTGGTGATACAAAAAATCAGATAAAAACAAAAAAGAAGCAGGAGCAAGAGATAAAAGTTGTTGAATTCCGCCTCGCCTCCGCCGAAGATAACTTTTGTATTCAAATATAACACGAAGGGGAAAATTAAAAATGATTAAAGATAAATATTCAGGCACTCGTATAATTAAGGGAATCACTGTGATAGTGGTGATTTCTTTTCTTGTCTTAACGCTGGGTATATGGACGGGTTGCTCAAAAGAGAGCCCTTCACAGAAAACCACGACACAAAAAAAATCCACGTCTCAGGTTATTGGTAAGCCCGAATCTGCTGTGCCAAAACCTGCAAACTGGGGTGATGCACCGGATTTTACCTTGCCTAAATTGGGCGGGGGGTCATTTACTCTCTCTTCATTGCGCGGCAAGGTAATTATTCTCAATTTCTGGGCTACCTGGTGTAAGCTCTGCCGAAAGGAAATACCTTACCTTATTAGTCTCCAGACGGAGTATAAAGACAAGGGTTTAGAAATCGTTGGTGTTTCCCTTGACAAAGGCAAGGAAAAGGCTGTCAGTCCTATGGCTGAACGATTGGGCATAAATTACCCCATTGTGTTTAGCGACCATAAAATTGAAAGAAAATATGGTGTGAGTATTGGGCTACCTGTCTCAATTATAATTGACCGTAACGGTAATATAGCGGGGCGACATCTTGGAGAGTTCTCTGAGGAAGTATTTGAAAAGAAAGTAAAACCCTTACTTGAAAAGGAGACCGGGAAATGAGTTCAATTTCACCGTTTGTCGCATTTGGAGCAGGAATATTGTCGTTCTTCTCGCCGTGTGTACTGCCGTTAATTCCCGCGTATATATCGTTTGTCACCGGTCTATCTCTTGATAAACTCAGAGAACCCGACGGCACAACTACAAAAAATCTTAAGAAGGTCTTCTGGGAGACAGTGCTATTTGTGGCGGGCTTTTCCCTTGTATTTGTCGCACTGGGTGCGTCAGTGACATTTCTGGGGAATTTCCTCCTCGCCAAACGCGGAATAATTAAAATCATTGGTGGGCTCATCATTATAGTATTGGGACTCCATATTATTGGTCTACTTAACATTAAATACCTTCAATATGAGAAGAAAGTGCATCTCAAGACTAAACCCGCTACCCTTTTAGGTTCGTTTATCGTTGGCGTAGTCTTTGCACTTGGGTGGACTCCCTGCATTGGTCCTATATTAGGTGGCATTCTCACTATGGCAGCGACCGAAGAACATATACATCAGGGCGTATTGCTATTGAGCTGTTATTCCCTGGGGTTAGGAATACCCTTTATTCTGACAAGCCTATTTATCGGGGGATTCCTGAGTTTTTTTACAAAAATAAAAAAGCATTTCGGATTAATCTCCATAATAAGTGGTGGACTACTTATTGCCGTCGGACTCTGGATTCTAATCGGTGGCATTAAACTACTTTAAAACTTTAGGGGTCAGAGAGGCTGTCCGACAATTCAATTTTTAACAAATTATTAACCATCTGGTTCGCAGAAAGATGTTTGAAATTATTAAGGTTACGTAATTAACTGTCTGGTTAAATTTTCTCAAATTTCGCATTATCGGACAGCCTCTCAGACCTCATTTTCACTAAAGTTAAGGTTCTTTCGTCTGTGGTTCAAGAAGAATTGTAAAGGTAAGGTTGATATTTTAGTTATTGTGCTCCCTCATTATTGAGGCATCCTGTTTAGTTTCGTTAATATGAAATGTTGGTGTAGCAAAATGCAGGATAGACAGGGCTGGAAAAAATTTATATTTTTTTTATTCTTTGAGCTGTAGGTTTAACGTAATGTTTTCTGTAATGCTATTGTATTAGAGCGAGAGATGGTGGAATTAGTGCAGGATGGAAAGATTGTTGCGTTTGAGCAGGTGCCTGCAATCCAATGGTTGCGATGTGGGACGTCGACCCGGAGATGTACGTTCTCTTCTGCGAACCGGGCGGAGAACGTCGCTGAATTTGCACAACTCCTCCGCCTCAACCCAACTGCAATGGTCTTTTCTCATCAGATACATAGCGATACCATTGAGGTCATTGACGAGAAGTACCCACTCCAGCACGTCATCGCCTTAGATGGGGTTGATGCTATGTTGACCACGCTCCGCGATGTAATGCTAACGGTTTTTACTGCTGATTGTGTGCCTGTATTTTTTGCAGATACCACCAGACCTATTATCGGCATTGCCCATTGTGGCTGGCGTGGGACTCTGCTCAGACTCACTCAGAAGGTGATTGGGCAATTTCTCTCTATGGGGAGCTCACCTGAACACCTGATTGTCTGGACAGGTCCGGCAATTTGCGGTGCTTGCTACGAAATATCTACGGAGTTAGTGGAAAAGTTCAGGGCAGAATTCGGCGATATATTATTCCAGCAGGGGATTATTCGCAAAAGACACCTTGACCTGAAGAAGCTCATCCGCCTTCAGGCAGTAGAACTTGGCGTCCTGCCCGCCAACATTTTCATCACGGAATTATGTACACGATGCAGGCAGGATTTATTTTATTCGTATCGGGGCGAAGGAAAACTTTGCGGACGATTGTTGTCATCAATTATGATTGAACTGTAAACAGTGAGGAGCTATGACACGTTATGAGATGTAATCAGCAAGACATAGCAAATAACATAATGTCAGTAGCAAGCGGGTTCAAGAGCAGTCTGGTTCTTCTGGTTGCCAATTATCTGGGAATCTTTGAGGCGCTGGGGCGTGAACCAATGACTTCCGCCGCGCTGGCGCGCAGACTCAAACTTAACAAAGAAGCCACCGAACTCCTGCTCAATGCACTCGCAGGTGAAGGCTGGTTGCGCAAACGTAAAGATAGATTTTCCACGCCACGTGCTATCCGGCGCTACCTCTGCAAAGATGGCTCACAATATATCGGCGATATTTTACGCCATAATTACCACCTGATAAACTCGTGGATACGGCTGGAGTTGATTGTCCGCGAGGGAAGGCGTCGTCATACCCCAAAGGCGAATACCAAAGAGCCACAAATCGTTGATGCGTTCATCAGGGGTATGGCAAACGTGTCCCGGATGGAGATTGCCGATGTCCTCAAGGTGGTTGACCCCCGTAATTATAAACGTATGATTGACCTTGGCGGTGGTCCTGGAATCGCCGCTATTGAATTTTGTCGCCGTAACCCGCAACTTTCCGCTGTGGTGTTTGATTACCCCGCGGTTCTGCCCATTGCACAGGAGGAAATTGAAAAAGCAAGGCTCAGCAAACGTATCTCCACCGTTGCAGGTGATTTTATGGAGGATATACCGCTCAGAGGCTTTGACCTGGTATATCTTTCAAACATCATTCACGCATATTCGCTGAAGCAGAATACACTCATTTTTCGCAGATGTTATAAGACGCTGGTGGCGGGCGGCACGATAGCCGTTAAGGACTTTTTTCTCAATCCTGATAAAACCACACCTGCCGGGAATTCGTTGTTTGCTATCAATATGCTGGTCAACACTCCCGGTGGACGCACATTTACCGCTGATGAAATAAAGTCCGCACTCAAGAGCACAGGATTTAAAAACCCACGATTCACCTGGCTAAACCCACGAAGCGCCCTCCTCCTCGCCAAAAAACCAAAAAAACATAACAGTGCTTAGCACCCAAAAGAGAGAAAGTTAACTGAGAGCAATAGAAAACAGCGGATTTTAACACCAGCCAAAATGTAATAGGCAATAATCTCATATACTTTATTCTTCTCCTGACCCCGGGTTTCCCGATTTCCCTAATCTCAAAAAATTTCTTGCTTTTCCTTATTAATGAGATACAAAATAGGACTCACGATGTTCTTTAGCAAAAGGAGAAACAAAGAGTTCTTTATGCCTTATTGGAAATTCTATAAAGATTATGGTGGGTATTTTAAAGGTTTCAGATAAAAAAACATAATGTGAAATCAGGGGGGAGAAATGGAAAGTAAAACTCTGAAGTCAAGAAAATTGAAGATTTCTTTCTTGTTTATTTTAGTTTTTTCAGTCTATTGTAGTATATGGCATTTCTCTTCAGCAAGTTTCATAAAGAATTCAGCAGATGCCTCAACCGGATGCCCAGCATTTTACACTTCTTCTAACAACGAAGTGATAATTGGTGCGACTCCCACCCTGGAAAAGTGTATTTGTTTCAACGGTCAAAATACTTCGTACCCCTCTGATAAGCCAAATTCATCTGAGACTGTCAGTAGACTTATCCACGCAAAGCAAGATGATGATATTGCAAAGAAAATTAATGTGGAGAAGTCAAAATCTGACACGAGTACAAATGAATCATTCAAGATAGAACAACAATTAGTTAGCGATGCAACACCTAATCATTCATATCCTTCAACTCCCCGGGTTATCAAAGTTCCCTCTGATTTTCCAAGCATTCAAGATGCGATTGATGCTTCAGTAGACGGATGTGAGATAATTGTTTCAATTGGGAACTATTTTGAGAACATAAATCTTAAAGGCAAAAATGTAATTTTGAGGTCCATTGAACCCACAAGTCATACCGTTGTTACCCACACAATTATTGATGGCGAGCGTTCTGGCCCGGTAGTTACATTTCTTGGTACAGAAAGTCCTGATTGTGTACTTGCCGGATTTACAATAACTCACGGACTGGCTTCCGGTGGTGCCGGAATTGATGGTAACCATACTTTGGCAACCATTCAAAACAATATAATATGCGACAATTGTGCAGCCGGTCATAGTGCTTATGGTGGTGGGCTTTATGTTTGTGATGGTGTTATCCAAAACAACATCATTTCTCATAATAAATGCTCTTATCTTGACGCCGGTGCCTGGGGAGGAGGGCTCGCTTTTTGTAATGGTGTTATAAGAAACAATATTATCTTTAACAACACCACTTCAGGGTTAGGTGGAGGGTTATCATATTGTGCAGGAGAAATTGAAAATAATGTAATCTGGGG
>JAGHBZ010000330.1 GCA_021160705.1 Candidatus Sumerlaeota bacterium | reverse complement strand
CACCATTGGATGTTGGGGTTCAAAACGAGGTCAATAGCAGAGAGTATTGTCGACTTCCCAACATTATTTGGGCCAATTAGGATATTAAGGCCAGGGTAAAGGGGAATGTCAGCGGAGTGAAACGCCCGGAAATTGCTGATTTTGACTTGTTTTACGTACATGCAGTTGCCTCCACATGTGCCGGTTCATATGTTCCCGTGGTCTCAAGGGCCATGCATAAAAAGCCCCCTCAAGCTCAAGGACTACGGGGAGATTGATTCAGTCTCAGGGCCTTTTCAAGCTTTTGTAGGCTCTCCCCCTGCTTCCTAAGAAATTCGGATCATCTATCCCCCGCTAGCTCATGACTCGCTAGTCCCCCGAAGTCACTTCTGTTTCAAGCTGGCCTAGCTTGCGCATACCCATAAGGATACGGAAATTTAACTCAATTGTTTTTTCGACTTCCTGAAAGGATTTATCCCAAACATCCTTAAGATAATCCACTATTGCCTTTATATCCCCAGGCTCAGCTGGCCTGCCTTTAACTTTGACGTACGGTCCATCTGTTTCTGTTAGCACTCTTTCTGGAGGAATTCTTTCTATGATTCTGCGGCCTTTATTCGATCTAATCATTGCCGGATTGATAGAAAAATAGTAGCCCGCTGCAACGACATTATCTATTAGTGCCATTGGACCACTGTACCAATGAAAAACGGCTTTCTCAATTCCAGTATCGTTAAGTAAATCTAAAACAACACTTTCAGCCTTCCTTGAATGTAAGCTTATGAATCTTGGACGGTCCTTAATAATCCGTAGTATTTTTTTCAGCGTAATAATCTGGTTGGCCTTTTCTGAATTATCGGCCTTGGAAAAATCCAAACCAATTTCGCCGATGTAGGATGTTTTTGAAGCCAGGGATGTGAATAATTTTTCATCAAATCGTTTATTCTCAGAGATCATAGGATGAAACCCAAGGGCCAGCCTTACCCTCTTAAAGTTCAATAGATTAGGATAACCTAGCTTAAAATGTTCTGGCAGGCTCGTTACAGCTATGGTAATGATACCGGCTCTTTCAGCTTTTTTTGCAATTTCGAAAGGTTTTGGGAATTGGTCTATGTGGCAATGGACATCTATCATCATTAAAATATCTTCACTTAGAGCCCCACTTGGTGTAATACTCGTCTTGTAGCTTTATCACGCAGCAAAACTCGAATTTCCTCCAATGCACGGAAAACCAAGTCTCCATAAGCAGGTAGAAGGGAAACGTCGAGATTACCATTTGCCAAGATCAGAGAAGAGATTTCATCTCTGGAAGGATTCTTGGAGATAAAGGAAGCGTAGGCGCGGAAATCATCCACGTATTTTTTGTTCGAGTCAAGATCAACATCTCCTCTGCATATATCCCTGCCATAGTGCTCCGTATCCAACCCTATTTTATGAAGCGCTGCGCGTCTATAAATACAGGGCATGCACCTCCCGCACTGTCTAGCGCTCCGGTTAATCCATGTTCTTTTATGCCCGCGTTTAGCACATGATACCGAAGTTCCGGCAATGTTTCTTAATACTGGCTGGTTAAGGCATTGTTCAACGCATTCACCCTTTGTCTTGAATTCAAAGGGGTTTGTTATTCTATTCTGAAAGCCAAGGCCTTGTAACACTTGATTAATGTTTTTAAGAAAGAAAGGGTGTGCCGTTCTGGTACTACAAGCCCCCCGCCGGGATGGAGTTAGCGGAACATTTAACGCGATGTTGCCATTTTCAGGCATGAACATGTTAATGTTCTCGCCCGCTGAGGAGGCTACGTAAATTCCTAATCCAATAAAAATAATAGACCTGCTTCGGAAAGTTGCCTCGCCGCCCGATGGAGTTTGCCCCACCCTGACTTGAACAAAATTAATTCTGCTTCTGTAGTATTCTTTAAGCTCTGCAATTAGTCTGTTCTGATCAGATTTAGGCCCGGCAACGCCAGGATCATAGTGGCCCACTAATTTTATTGTTCCTTCAGGGTTTGATTCCAACCAGTCAATAGCCCCTATCAGAGAGTCAAGGCCGCCAGAAAAGAGACTGACCGCCTCAAGTGGTGGTTCTTCACTGAAAAGCCGGTATCGGGTACTTTTGGGCCGAATCAAACCACACTCTGAATTCCTAAAAGAAATATTCCAGATATCGCCGGTTAGAAATGATATGGTGCTGTTTAGCTTTTCGGCATTTCGGGACCATAGGTCTGAGTCAGTTACAGGGATTTCGACGGCAAGCTGCCGCGTCCAATTATCAATGGACATTGACCTGGGAATAAGCTTATCGATGCAATAAATAACCGCCGAAACAAATAGGAAATCAAAGGCAAGGTCTGTAGGCTCGGGACATTTGTCAAGTAAGGTAGAAATATCAATATCGATGGAAGATGATAATCTGGCAGATCCACAGTTTAAAGTGACTCGTGCAAATTCATTTCTTGTAGATTCTTCAGGATTAACATTGACATCAATAATCACTTTTAACCTCCGAATATCTCAAAGGTATCCTGTAAGATTTGGTCAGCAATGTTTTGGCCCTCAATGCCTGTCCAATCAATTTGGCTTAGGTCTCTATCGTGTGTTATATATTCTAGGGCTGATTTTATTGTGTCAAATATGCTAGACAGATAAGAGTCGGCATTGGAGCTCCCTACACTTTTTGCCAATCTTTCGTAAAAAACCCGGCAGAACTGTTCATAAAGATAATAACCAAAAAATTGATTTAATAAGCTTTCAAGGGCTTCGCCCTCCATAATTTGGCTCAAGGCCTCCTCTACCTGCTCAGGGGTTTCGAGATCACCAAGTAGGTCATTCATTACTCTGGAAAGGGCATTTCGAGCATCCACATCATTGATGGTACTCGAAGGCCCCCCAAGCTTATCAACAAGAGAAGGAAGTATTTCATTTGCTGGTTTTCCAACAAATTCAGCGAGCCCAATTGATTCAAGGGCTTGCCGAAGACCAACAGCTCCAACTGAGGATACAAAATTGGCCAGTCTCCTTGCAGTATTTTGAGCGGATCTTCCCCCGCCGATAGAACCTCCTCCTCGCGAGATATTACGGGCTCCTCCGCTTGTTCCAATAAAGCCCTTCAGCGTATTCCTTGCAGACTGTTGCGATACATAGCCATCCCTTGCGGTCCTGGATACCCGACCTTTTAGGTTTCCCCAATCAGGAGTAGTTGGAGCATCGTAACCAGATGAGGTTCCCATATCGTGCATTTACCCCTTTTTGTTTGTAGGTTGGAGTGTTTTTTCGAGAGCCGTCTTAATTTTTGATTTCTTTGACGTTAGTCTTTCGATTGCAGGTTCAAAATCCTTTTTTAATCCTGGCCTGTCTTTTAACAGCCTAGCAATATCATAACCAACCGCAGGAGGGATTATTTCAACAGGAACTTTTGCGAGAACATTCAGATAGGATTCAACACTGCCGTGGATAGCCCCTACGATAAGTTCTCTATAAGCATCGTAGCATGCTTTTTCATTTGCATGCCTTAGAGTATGATTTTCCAGCAAATCCAAGAATAAGACTCTTTCATCCTCTTCTAAGTCCTTAACAGTTTGTATCGCTTGACTTATTTTTGCAGGATTATCTGAAATGATATCCGATACTGCCAAACGAACAATTGGAGGTATCAACGCCATACCGCTGAGTGTAGATTCAAGCCGATCCCGTGCTATCCAAAAATAATCACGAAGATCAATATCTGACAAGCTTGGCTCCATTGCTAGCCAACGCCGCATTGATTTAGTGTCCCATCGCGTCTCGGATATTTTTCCACTCTCCAGTTTATCAACATCACCTTTAGCATTCTTTATAACAGCTTCCCATTCCTCGATCTGTTTTGGAAAGCCGTTGTCTCTTTGTTGCCATGTGAAAAGCTGCAAAAATTCTTTGAGATGAGCATATTCGAGAACCATAAGCTTGACCAAGACATCATCTCTGATATTGCTCAGCTTGGCTATTTTTGCGAGCTCTTTTCTCAACACGAATGCATTTAGGAATCTCTTTATTTGGCGTGGGTTACCCTTAAGACCCTCAGTAATTAGCGGCGATGCATGCGAGCAAAATGTAAGGCTTTGCGCAAGATTGGCAGGCATATTTTCATTTCCAATTGCCTTCTCAACATCGGCATAGCCGAATACAGAATACCTGTTTTTTTCTCTACCTTCTTCGCACTTGGACACACATCTATCGAACAGCTCTTGGCTAAGCTCTTTCTGGCAGAATAAGAGGGTCATATAGGTCTCGACTTCTGCGGGTGACATTCGCGGGAGACGATATGGAACCTGAATAAGTTTTTCGAGGTAATCGGTAACCAAATTTTCAGGCGCTTCGCTTTCCCCTTCTTGCCCCCGCATTTTGTCTGGAGTGTAAGTAACGGCAATAGCGTGCCTCACGATTCGAGGATCGGCGCCTATTACAAAAGCAGTGTTGTCTACATTCAGAAAAAGTTTTATAGCCTCAAGGTTTTCAATGATCCTTTCAGGAGAACACCGGTCAAGGTCGTCGACCATGATGACCAGGCATTTAATGTCACTGTCCTCAAGCATTTTTGCAAATCTTTCCCGAAATGACCTTACATCCAATGGGCTCGCCGGAGTTTTATCGGACTTGATTAATTCTTCCCAATTCACCCCTTCCGTAACTGCAGGCTTATCGGTTGAAATTTCATCAGATTGAGGCGTTATTTCATTCTTAATGCTTCCAACGAATCCGATGCTTGATTTCATCAGAGAAGGAACAATGGTAGCTCCCCCTGATATATATGCGGCAACAGCAGGTAGTGCCACCTCTTTCAACCCCAGTCGGGCTACACGCATCCAATTGATTGACTTGATAAGCGAAACTACACTATGCCTAATTTTAGGCCCAAACCGTTTGTGTTCCCCCAATTGAAGGAGCACCGAGCTGATAATGGCTGATTTTGCATCATCATATCCTTCAAAAAGCCATCCATTGAAGTAAAGACAGACAATATTTTCATATTTCGCTTTTTCATCAGGGTCAGTGTAACTGTCAGGGTGCAAATCTCTTTCAAGCATCTTCATAATGCTGGTCTTTCCGCCACCCCAATCTCCAAATACTCCAATAGTCAACGGTAATAATTCACGGTTTGTAACGACCGAGCGAATCAGATCGGCATGAACCTTAAAACCAAGTAAATCGAGAGTAGTTTCATTATCTGACCACATGATGTAAGCCCTGTTAAAATGGATTAACTAAAATTATTTTCCCTTTTTCTTATGTTCACTACTTGGCGCGGGATGAGTTATAGTATTGGCATATTTCCTTATCCTTTCCACTTCCTCTTCAGTAAATACTCTCCATCCCCGGACATCTTCAATAAACAACTTCCGTACCTGGCAAGAGCCTGAACCATTAATGCATGGTTCCTTGATAAGAGCCTCTGCTACCTTTGAGCTTGCTCACGGCCGAGAATCCCAAAGCGGTTCAGTGCATACCTT
>JAGHBZ010000343.1 GCA_021160705.1 Candidatus Sumerlaeota bacterium | reverse complement strand
TTTCTCTGCTGGTATGTCTTCTTGCTTCACCGGTGTTGCTCAGACGGGCTAACGTTCTGGGGGGTCTCATACTGGATGGTCTCGTGGGGAGTTTCAGGACGAATCCCTGAAAGAATATCCTTTAAATGTTTCACCGCATCGCGCAATTCATAATACACCGTTGGGTCTTCCACCAGCAGCCCCAGTGTGCCCTTGCCTGACTCAATTTGTTCAACAATACTCCTTAAATGCTGAGTGGCGACCTGCAGGTCAGTCAATGCCTGTTCAATCTTTGCGTCGTGCTCCTGGAGTAATTTATTTATCCTTGCGCTGGTCTGACCGACCGATGTAGCAGCACTGCTAATCTTTTCACCAGTACGGCCGACCTCATTGGTAAGCAAATTCACTCCCTGTGTGAGCGACTCTCTGGTCTCCTTAAAGCCGTCTCTCATCTCTATAACAGCGCCCCGGCTCTCCTCAATCAGTGCTGTCATCTTCTCCGACGCCTCTCGCAAACTCGTGGCTATCTCTTTTATGTCAAAAGATGTGGTGGTGATAAGGTCGTCAATTCTTGCGCTTAATGAACTCAGATGCTGTAGTGTCTGGGTAATTGCTGCCTGATTTTGTTCTTCGGTAACCATATTTCGCACTGACTGAATGGTCACCGAGATGTCCTCAATAATTTTGGGTGCAAGGCTGAGCGCCTGATAGAGGTCAACCATCTCCGCGCCTTTGATTTCATCGCCATCTTTTAGCTCCGGATAATCAGGAGTACCCGCGTCTATCTCAATGCTTGTCTCGCCAATTAATCCTGCAGTGACCACCTTGACCACTGCATTCCGATAAATCCTCTTATCCTTGCTCAGACTGAGAACTACCTTTACTGGATACTCACCTGAGACATATTCTATCCGTTTGACCTCGCCCGCAGCCACTCCATATACGTGGACTGGCGCGCCTACTGACAGACCTCGTACTTTCTTGAAATAAACATTGAGCTCATACGTCTTGGCAAAGAAAAACATCTGCTTTAGATTTACAGTAATAATAACCAGTAGTATAAACCCTAATAAAGCGAATCCTCCTACTAACACCTCAGAATGTCGTCTTTTCATAGTTAAGCTCTCTCCTGCGATACTATTTCTCCATCAGAATCCCTGTCCTTAATATGCGTCATTGAGATGGTCATAAACTCGTGAATAAACGGGTCTGGATTTTTCATCATCTCATCCACACTTGCGGTAGCTATGATTTTTCCCCCTTTGAGCATTGAGATATTGTCAGCTATCTTACAACTGCTATGAATATCGTGGGTCACGACCACCTGTGTGACGCTTAGTTTCTCTTTTAATTCAACTATCAGGTCGTTGATATTCTCGGCAGTGAGTGGGTCAAGCCCGGTCGTCGGCTCATCAAATAGCACTATTTTCGGCTCTGTTGCCAGTGCTCTTGCTATGGCAACCCGTTTCTTCATTCCACCACTGAGCTCAGAGGGCATCATCTCCTCTACGCCCGAAAGATTAACCAGTGCCAATTTCTCCGCCACTATCCTATCAATCTCTTTATTGGAGAGTTTGTGCTTATTAATGAGTGCGAAGGCCACATTCTCCCGCACCGTCAATGAATCAAACAACGCCGAGTGCTGAAACACTATCCCGGTTCGCTCGCGTACGCGTGCTATTGCTCTCTCATCAAAAGGGTCTACTTTTATGCCATCAACCCAGATACTCCCTTTGTCCGGTATCATCAACCCGATGATATGTTTTAGGAGTACAGACTTTCCCTCGCCACTCTGCCCAACGATTACACGTGTCTCCCCTTCGCTAATACTCAAGTTCACTCCGTCCAGTACCTTTTTGTTCTCAAGTGTCTTGTGCAAATCCTGGATTAGTATTATTGCCTCATTTACCATACCAAATCATTATAATGACAGAAATTCACAACTCTACCTAACTCATTTTATACTAAATGTATCCCATTATGACTGATTGATATGAGGAGAGCAATAATTTATTCAATATTGACAATCTCACCTGAACGAGTCTTCCGTTTCTAACGCTGTCGGAGAATGGTCTAATCCTCAACATTCCTGGGGTTTACATTCCGCCTTCTAATCAGCATTGTGTTTTATATCTTGTTCTTCTGAATGCCCCATCAATGACATATTTTAAAGAGGCAGGAGTAAGCAGAATGAAAGGATAATCATCAAGATTAAAACTTAATTTTCACCTACCTGATTTCGCAATTCCCGCGGGATGTGTCATCTATCCCCCCTACCACCTTGCAGTGATTCTGAACCCCGAAATCACCTCAAGGCAAGGGCTACTCTCTCTCCTTGATACCCTTTCATTAGGGACTTTACTCTCTTCAGGATAATTCGCTTCATCTTTATTTCATCCCTTGGAAACCTCTCATCAAGGTCAAAATCCATTATAAGGGCTGACTCAGCTACTTTTAAAATACGGGAGGGTCTTTTTTCTTCTGGAAATCCTTGAAGACTCTCCAGCAATATCTCAAGCAACACCTCTTTGTAATCCACCCAGCTTAGTGAGTGAATCAAATTACTATAAACTATATCTGCAAATTCATAGTTCTGCGCTTGCAAAAACCTCCTGCCTTTATTTCTCAAAACCCAGACCCACTTTTCACAAAGTCCGGGGAACTCTCCTGAGTTGCAAGAAGTAAAAACAGCATTTATAAAAAGCCAGGTTCCCATCTCTGACGTGGTTTCTAACTTAGCCGGGTTATTTTCGTTTATTGCCAGATTTAAATGTTCCATTACCAACTCTAAAATCTCGCTCACCGTTTTACCCAATTCTGCACAGAGCACCCCCCTGTACTTCTCGCACAACTCAGGATTCACCGATTCCTTATAATTTCCATTCAGGTCAATCTGCGGACAGATTTGACAATAATATCCTTTTATGTTTCTGATATAATCTCCAAAATAATCCTTCTGGTTCTGTGTCAGCATTAGTTTTATCCCCTCAAGTGCTATTTCTCGCATCTCTTTACCGCTTTTTATTGCCTCCTCTATCTCAGAGACTCCATTTTTCTTCAGGAGCTTATTATATGAGCGTAACATTACCAGTTTGAATTTAACCGTATCTTCTAATTCCGGATATTCCTGTTTGATTTTCTTTAATGTCTTCAGCATCCCTGCTTTATCGCCAGCAGAGGCATAAGCATCAGCAAGACACAAATATAAATCCTGCCGGAGCGCTTTTTCTGTGAGTGTGTGTGCTTCGCTTAAAAGAGTCTCTGCCTCATCAATGAACCCTTTCTCTCCAGCTAAATAAAGGCATTTCACTGCACCGTAACGCAACTCCACTCCGCGATAATACTCAGGGTAGTTATTTAGAATCTCTTTAAACCCTTCTCTTAGATTCATCAACTCTTCTTTTTCTACTTTTGCCAGCCATTCATTTAAAGGAAATTCTCCAACTTTTGTAAGTCCGCCATTCTCTATTAATACCTTCTTTACTTCTTCATCAATGTTAACCTGTTTTAAGAAATTTTTCACTTCCTGGATGCGATAAAAATCAGGATGTTTCTTGAGGATTTCCATAAGGGAGGTTCTTGCAGTATCCAGCACAAACGACCACTTCTTCCCGTCCAATCTCTTAAATGAGTAGACCGGGTTGAAGAAATTCATTTTCTCCAGGCATCTCAGTGCCTTTACATAAGAAAGTTCTACCTCAACTTGTTTCCTCAAGGGGCAACCCCAATATTTATAGTCCCAGAAGAGCCTTTCCAAGATTTTCTGTGCTCTCTCATACTCCTTCTGCTCTATTAGCTTTTGTGCATCTTTATATAGTGTAGTGCAATCATCACTCTTCTGAGCCTGTTCTAAATCCTCTGTTCCCCAACCGGGAGCCAAAGATAATAAAAACTCAAATTCGTCTCCAGTAGCGTCAGACGCAAAACCCACTACCGGATAAATCAATAATACGCAAAGTATAAGGGATAACGTTTTACGTATCATTGCCCCCCTCCTCCTTTCGTAGTATGACAATATATTCATAAGTCATAGTTGTATCTGTCACTCCAGCCACATTGGTCGGGCTATTTCTTTTAGGCATCCTTTTATTTGGAATATCTCTTAATATTGTTTTTATATGTTTGAATCCATTTCTTTCAAAAAATTCCCCCGTAATTTCATCGTTTGGTATTTCTATTCCTTTCACTCTACGATTACCCACAACATAAGCTACTATACCACCCCTCTTAACAACTCTTGAAATGTTGGTTATTGATTTTTCATAATCTATATAGAAAGAAATCACATCATACGCTCTTTTTTTATCTATATGAGCAATCTGAGACAATACACTATCAAGTGGCTCAAATTTAAAATTTTTCAATCCTTTCCTTCTTATTCCTCCCATTGATATTTTATCAACCTCGTTATATTCTTCAAGTCCTAACCATTGATTACTTAATCGTGAAAACTGCCCGTATGCTACTGTGGTTCTTGAATCACCATAAGGTGGAGAGGTTACTATTATGTCTATGCTTTCCGGTAAAATGATATTTTCAGGGATTCCACAAACCGTGTTAAAACCGAAAATCTTTGAACTCGCTTTGTTCTTTTTTCTTGAAATGTACTCAGCCATTCCCTTTCTATTGCGTATTAGCTTATCGACCATTATGGACAAAACATCAGGATTAAACTCCTCTATTTGCTTCTCGCTCATCCTATATAACTTAAACTCACTATTTCTGGTTAATGACACTTCCCTTACCGTTTCGCTGAAAGCTACTTTGAAAAAGTCCTGAATATCTTCGTCTTCAATTCTTTCAATATATTCTTTAACAACGGCGAGCCAATATTGAGTCTCTTTTTTAAACCAATACCCAATATTTTTAAATTCAGGTATCTTAGGCTTAATCTCCTTACCCCCTAACCGAATTGAAAATATAAGGTCATAGAAATCTTTTAGATGAGCATCTACCTTTGCTACAGGAATAATTGTCGTTTTAACTTTAGCTATCAACCGAGCTAACGGATTAATATCTGAACCTATGGCATTTATACCTCTTAAATTTGCTTCTACCAGCGAAGTCCCTGTGCCACAATACGGGTCAAATAAAAGTTTAGCATCCTCACCAAATTCGTCTAAAATGCGCCCAGCTACCTGAGGAATCATCATTGCAGGGTATGGATGAAAACAGTGAGTATATTGTTTTGTATCCGCTGTACGGAAATCCCAGCTCTCATCTCTGTATTTATTGAGCTTCCGCAGGGTTGTTCGCATTTTTATATAAGCCTCCGACGGTGTTCGTAAAGCTCTATTAAATCTTTTTCCTTAATGCGAAATGCTGTCCCTCTATTTCTGACGGCTCCATTTTCTTTTAAATGCATTCTTATATCTATGCCTATAAGTGACTTTTTAAATGCCTCTATGAAATTCCGGGCACTGGGGTCTGTTAAAAGATAGGCTTCATTGTAATGAAAATACTCTTTCCCTTTTTCTACTTTTCTATCTGCTATAACAACTAACAACCTACTTAGCTTTGTCATAAATGTACCTACTATAATATAGACATCCCACGTTGCCAGAACTTCCTTCGTATTTTTATCAAATAATTCTTATATTGAAGGTAAATTCCGATAACCCCTTCTCATACGAACCGTTGGCATTATATATTCCTCTGGACTGCCAGCTGTATTTATTCCTTTTGTAATATTTCGCCTACAATCAAAAGGCTACTACAAGGCTTTTTGTTATTCCCTGGATTTTTCGTGCTCATATGGGTACAAATCTCTGTTCTGGAAGATAAGTTCATATCATCTGAAGAAGGGCGAAAAATCAAGTTAATTTTTTTAAAACTCCTAAAAATACGACCCGGGATGGAAAACTTCCGCCAGTCTGACGGTTTAAATTTTTGCCTTTTTGTAAACTTGGTCTATTTGTTTCTGGAGGTTGATAGTTAATCGGATGGCTTTAGCTACTTTTATGTAATGGTTAATCTCATCAAGCGAGAGTTTCCGTTTCTTTTTCTTTCTGTCTTTGAGATATTTCTCCATCACCTGATACGCACCAATTCTGTATTCCCAGACCTCCCGGGCAATACCCTCAAAGTACTGTTTTTTGTTTATAAATACCCTGCGGTTTTCTTCATCGTAGGCGACCTTTTCCACCTTATTGGAGCCGGCTTCTGGAAACCCGACTTCGCTTTCTTCAAGTGCAGGATGTCTGAGTAGATGAAGTTCAACGAGTTCTTTCCCAAGGTTGCTTAGCGTTTTGAACACTTCATATTCAGAA
>JAGHBZ010000427.1 GCA_021160705.1 Candidatus Sumerlaeota bacterium | reverse complement strand
TAAGTGGTGTGCAGAGAAAGGTTGGCGTCTCCTGGCTTCCTGGTCTCCTTATGGAAAAAAGTATTTATAAGGAATCCAGGAGACCAGGATAACTCTGAAAAAGTATAAGATAGAAAGGAGTGAAAAAAAGTAAATTTTAGCATTGACTAAACTTTTAATAGGTAACCCCTAAACTTCTCTTTGACCAGAATAATGGAGTATCACAAGTCGTTTGCACCTTGACCTTGCGAATTATTCACTGTTAAAATCCACGTGTTTAAATTTACGATGCGAGTATAAAAGAATGAAAATTTTAATTACAGGCGGTGCTGGGTTTATTGGTTCAAATCTGACGGACTACTATCTCCGTCAGGGGGCTGAGGTGGTAGTATTTGATAACTTATCCCGTCCGGGGACCGAAAAGAACCTTGACTGGCTTCAGCGAAATCATCGGGGGAGCAGGCGATTCACGTTTATCAAAGGTGATGTACGACGTATGGAAGAGCTGCATCCGGTTGTCAGAGATGCGGAAGTAGTCATCCACCTTGCTGGTCAGGTCGCCGTGACCAATTCTATTGCTGACCCGCGGACAGATTTTGAGGTTAATGCGCTTGGGACGTTTAATGTGCTGGAGGCTGTCAGACTTTATGGAAACAATCCTATTTTTATCTTTGTCTCCACCAATAAAGTCTATGGCAAGATGGAAGACATAGCAGTAGTGGAGCATAACAAACGTTACATAATGCCTGATTATCCGGAGGGTATTCCTGAGGAGAGATGTCTTGATTTTCATTCGCCTTATGGGTGTTCCAAAGGCACAGCTGAGCAGTATGTAAGAGATTATGCCCGAATCTATGATATACCCTCGGTTGTGTTCAGAATGTCCTGCCAGTATGGAATACGGCAATTTGGGAATGAAGACCAGGGCTGGGTGGCGCATTTTGTCATCTCGGCTATCTTGGGTAAAAGCATCACCATTTATGGCAATGGAAAACAGGTTAGAGACGTGCTATATATTGATGACCTAATCAGGGCATTTGAGATGGCGATTGCCAGTATTGATAAGACAAAGGGAAATATCTACAACATCGGCGGAGGACCCGGATTCACATTGAGTTTACTTGAGCTTGTGGAGTTGCTTGAAGGGCGTCTGGGGTGCACGATTCCTCTGGAGTTTGGTGAGTGGCATGCAGGGGACCAGCCGGTTTATATCAGCAATATCCGGAAAGCATACAGAGATTTTGGCTGGAGCCCCCAAATAAAGCCTGCCGATGGTATAGATAAGCTCATCACCTGGGTTAAGGAAAATAAAGAATTATTTGAATAATAACTCTTCAAAGGCTTAATTCTCATCTCTTTTCTTCGGGGACTTGCATATTTTTCAGCGAAAACCTGAAATTTTTTGGTTGAATTATAGCAAAAAATCAGATTTAAACCCGAAGGGTAGCGATAAATTTTTATTAAAAGTGGTGAAAAAATATTGACTTTTGTCGAAGCCAGCGGGTAAACTTTAGTTAATTTTTTAATTTTTAAATAAAGAATTCGGGTTAATTCAAGTAACTTAAACCTAAAATTGCTATAAAGAGCAACCAATGGGTAAAGGAAGGAAATCTCATCTTAATGAGACACTCCGCCTAATTTTTTTTGCCGGCAAGGTCGAACGAAACGAGCTGGCTGAAACCCTGCAGCTCAGCCCGGTAATTGTATCCCGTATCCTGCAAAAACTCATTACTCAGCAGAAAATCATAATTGTGGGTAAAGGCAAATCAACCGGAGGCAGAAAACCAGAGATTTTTTCCATAAATCCAGATTGGGGCAAGGTCATTGGGGTCACATTTACCTCTCGTGGTATTATCAGTGCTCTTGCCTCACCTACCGGGGTACTGGAGAATGTAGCGAGTTATGATTTTTCTTATGAATATTCTAAGAGACAAACTCTTGATAAAATTTATCGGGCGATTTCAAACCAGATTATCTCTGCACATAGAAAAAGCCAGCGTATCTTCAGAATAAGTATCGGGATAAGCGGTCTGGTAGATGAACGTCTGGGTATTTCATTAAATTTCCCTCATTATGAGCAGTGGCAGGATGTTCCGATTCGCTCGCTTGTGGAGAAAAAATTCTCAATAAAGACAGTGGTTGCGAATAATGTGACAGCTACCACTATAGCGGAGAACATTTTTGGCAAGTATCGTCACGCCAGGAATGCTCTGTATTTTCATCTTGGACCCGGGTTAGGGCTGGGGATAATTATTGATGGAAAGGTCTATCGTGGGTCACGTTTAAACATCGGTGAATTCGGACACACCACAGTGGGTGGTGAGAACAACCGAATCTGTTACTGTGGCAGCTTCGGCTGTCTGGAGAGTTTTGCTTCAGCGGAGGCGCTTGTGTCGGAGGCGGAATCAGCACTTCGGAATGGAGCGACTTCCGTATTGGGAACAAAAAAATTCCGTGAACCCACCACTACCCCAGCCTCGCAATCCCCTGGAGGTTCAAAAGAGACGATTACTGCAAGTGCTATTTTGAAAGCAGCGGCAGAGGGCGACAGACTGGCATATCACCTGGTAGAAAAGGCAGCGCGCTATATAGGAATTGGCATCGCCAATATGGTAAACATCTTTGCGCCTGAGATAGTTATTCTGGGTGGTATGATGGTGGAGGAGAGTGAATTACTGGTGGAATTACTAAAGAACGCACTTCGCACAAAGGCGTTGCAGAAAATCGGTGAAGACCTGCAGGTGGAGCTTTCAAGTTTTGGCAGAAAAGAAGGGATTATGGGAGCAATAAGTCTGGGATGGGCTGATTGTTTTGAAACCCCGGAATAAAAGGAGCGACTATATAGTTAGCTAATTTTAGTAAATTCAATAATAAAAGGAGGAAAAAATATGGAAGTAATCATCACAAAAGATTATGATGAGATGAGTAAAGAGGCGGCGAAGATTATCCGTGAGCAGATTGTAAGTAAACCCAACTCAGTGCTTGGGCTTGCCACGGGTGGTACACCAATAGGTACGTATAAAGAGCTCGTCAGGATGCATAAAGAAGAAGGGCTGGATTTTTGTAAGGTTGTAACCTTCAATCTTGACGAGTATATCGGGCTACCCCCATCCCACGACCAGAGTTATTACTACTTTATGTGGGAGAATCTGTTTAAGCACGTGAACATTAACCCGGAGAACGTGCACGTTCCAGCAGGAATTATCGCGGATTTTGAGGCGTACTGTAACTGGTATGAGGAGGAAATCAAAAAGGCTGGGGGGATAGACCTGCAGCTTTTAGGGATAGGGGGAGATGGACATATTGCGTTCAATGAGCCCGGCTCATCATTAACCTCGCGCACCCGAATAGTTACGCTCTTTGAGCAGACCAGAAAAGATAATGCGCGTTTCTTTAAGAGTATTGATGAGGTTCCCTATTTTGCGATTACAATGGGAGTGGGCACTATTATGGAGGCAAAGAAGATTCTCCTGATTGCAAACGGCAAGAAGAAAGCAAAAGTTGTGGCAGAGTTTATAGAGGGGCCAATTACCAGTATGATAACTGCCAGTGTGTTACAGCTCCATCCGAATTGCACGGTAGTACTTGATGAAGAGGCGGCGTCGGAATTGAAATACGCAAAAGAATACCGCTGGATGTATGAGAATAAGAATAGAATCAAGGATTTTCAGTTTAAATAAGCTCTGAAAAGCCCTGGTGAGGACGTTAAATACGCTCCGTTTTTGATGTGTTCGTTTTCTCGCCTGGTTTAATAAGGAGGTGACGTATTATGAGAGATATTAAAAAAGTAGTAGGCGACGTTCTGGAGCAATCGGAGTTGATAAAGGCTGTTGCGCAAGTCAAAGATGCAAAGGGGAAATCAGTGTTGTATGGCGATGAGGTACGAGCCCTGACGTCAGAAGAAATTGAGACACTTATCCAGAACGGATGTTATAGTAACGACTGGACAAAGATTTTAGTCATCAATAATGGGTTTGATGTATTTCGCTTCCACGATACGTGCTTCTGGGGGGTATGTGTGTTAGGGAAGTGCGGTGAGCTGGTTGAGGTAGCCCCGGGAGTGGTGCTTCCAAGTGGGATTTATAACAGTGTGCTATACAATTGCGAGGTGGGAGCGGATGTACTTATATATAATGCCAACATTTTAAGTAATTATATTATTGAGGATAAGGTAATTTTATACAATGTGGGCGAGATGATTGCGAGGGAGGGTTGTGCGTTTGGTAATGGACAGGAGCTCAGTGTGGCAATTGAGACCGGTGGAAGAGAGACGCTTACTTATGCAGATATCACGATACCAGTTGCGGAGAAGGTTGCAACTTCAAGGGCAGATAAAGAATTTCTGAAAGAATATGCGGAGTTTGTAGCTGATTATGTGGAACGGATTACCTCGCCAAAAGGGATAATTAAACGTGGGGCGCAGGTGAAAAATACAAAGAAAATAGAAGATGTGTTTATGGGCGAGTCAGCTGTGATTGATAATGCGACTCTGGTGAAGAATTCCACCTTACTCAGCAATCCTGAAGAAAAAACCAGAATCACCGATGGTGCTTACGTGGTAAACAGCATTTTGCAGTGGGGTTGTGAGGTGACGTCAATGGCGATTGTGGACAGTTCAGTGCTGACTGAACATTCACATATAGAACGCCATGGCAAAGTCACACAATCAATTATTGGACCGAATACAGGTATTGCAGAAGGAGAAGTTACCGCTTCGCTGGTGGGACCCTTTGTAGGATTTCATCATCAGGCATTGCTTATTGCGGCGTTCTGGCCAGAAGGAAAAGGCAATGTTGGCTATGGTGCAAATATTGGTTCCAATCATACAGGGAAAGCGCCTGACCAGGAAATCTGGTGTGGAGAAGGAACATTTTTCGGACTTGGGGTGAACATAAAGTTTCCTGCAGATTTTTCCCGTGCACCGTATTGCATCATTGCAACTGGTGTGACTGCATTGCCACAAAAGATTGAGTTTCCGTTCTCGCTGATAAACACCCCATCAGCAAGCTATGAGGGAATCTCGCCGGAGTTTGGTGAGATTTTCCCTGGATGGGTTCTTTCAGACAATATCTTCACCATCCGTCGTAACGAAGGAAAGTTCAGGAAACGCAATAAGGCACGTCGGACGCAGTTTGTGTTTGAGGTATTTCGTCCTGATATTGTGGACCTAATGATTGATGCTCGCAAAAGGCTGAGCAACATTAAAGAACAAAAGGAACTCTACACAGGTAAAGATATTCCGGGACTGGGCAAAAACTATATGCTTGAGAACAGAAGAGTAAAGGGGATTGAGACGTACACCAGGTATATACGGTATTATGCGCTGATGGGTCTGAAAAGACGCGTGGAAGCTTTGCTGGCTGAAGGAAAAAAGGATGAACTCGCTCAAATATATGACACTGTGACCGATGACGAACGCTGGGAACACGAACGAAAAATACTGCTGGCAGAATTTGAGAAGAAAGACGTAGCTGAGCACCTCCGCTTACTCTCATCAATGCAGGAGGAGATTGCCAGAGACGTGCAGCGGTCAAAAGAAAAAGACGATAAACGCGGAAAACGAATCATCCCTGACTACCCGGAGGCACATAAACCCGCAGCTGAGGAGAGCTTTGTCAAAGAGACCTGGGAAGCTACCCGAAAACTTCAGCAGGAGATTGAGGAAATTCTCAAAACTTTTTAGGGCTCACTTATTCCAAATCTGAGAGTCGCGGATGATAGCGCGTCGGCGTTGGGGACCCACAGAAATCAGGATGACCCTAACTTTTAGCATTTCTTCTATGTACTCGACGTATGCTTGAGCATTTGTGGGCAACTTTTCGTAAGATGTAACTTCAGTAGTTTTTTGTTTCCATCCGGGCAGGGTCTCATATATCGGCTGGAGTTCTTCGTTTGACTGAATATCAAATGGAAGAATATCTATGGTCTCGCCTCTGTATTTGTACGCTGTGCAAATTTTAATCTCGGGGAACATATCAAGTACATCAAGTTTGGTCAGTGCAATCTCCTTGATTCCGGTAAGCAGAATAGAGCGACGAAGCACAGGTATGTCCAGCCACCCACAGCGGCGCGGTCTGCCAGTAGTAGCACCATATTCTGCGCCCAGTTCTCTAAGATTTGCGCCGGCTTCTTCAGTGAGTTCAGTAGGTAAGGGTCCTTCCCCGACGCGTGTGGTATAAGCTTTGACCACGCCTATGAGTCGGTTAATCACCCCGGGTGCGATGCCCAATCCGGAGCAAATTCCACCGGGTGTAGGATTGGATGATGTGACGTAGGGATACGTACCAAAATCAATGTCCAGATGTACGCCCTGAGCGCCTTCACATAGTATCTTTTTGCCGAGTTTAATATAATCATTAATGAGGACAACGCCATCAACTGCCATCGGGACTATCATATCAGCATATTGCCATACCTGGTCAATTATATGGTCAGCGTTGAGGTTATCCAGTCCCTCAATGTTACGAATGAGAAGATTATAGAACGAGACAGCTGAGGTAACTCGCCTGGCAAACCTATCTTTATTGAAGAGGTCAGCGACCCTAATACCCTGACGCATCGCCTTATCAGCATAAGCACATCCGATACCCCTGCCAGTGGTTCCGATTTTACCTTTGCCACGAAGTCTCTCCTGCACCTTGTCCAGCAATTTATGATACGGCATAATAAGGTGAGCGTTGAGGCTAATCATCAGGTTGCTTCTGACATTGTAATTCAGTGTTTCGAGCTGGGCTATTTCTTGAGCGAGGCTTTCAGGGTCAATTACCATACCATTGCCAATAAGACATTTAGTGCCTGGCTGTAGAATACCAGTGGGGATATTGTGCAGGATAATCTGCGTATCATCAATGACGACGGTATGTCCAGCATTTGGTCCGCCCTGATAGCGTGCTACGAGGTCAGCGTCGGCTGATAAAATATCAACGACTTTACCTTTTCCTTCATCACCCCATTGACACCCGATTAAGCCGACTACAGGCATAGTATTTCCTCCTCATTTAGATTAGAATTTTTTCAAGAATGTTGTGAAACCGAATCGCTTGTTTTGCGCAAATGGCGCCCACTCAGTCAGGGCTTCAGGCGAGACCATCGAGAACGCCATCCACGTGTATCTACCTGAACATAAGGAGTATCGGGATAATACGTGTCCTTGAAATGGTCATAAATACCAATGCCACCAAAAGAACGTGATTGGGATTCTGCCTGTTCAGCAATAGCTGCCAACCACCTTGCATCAGCGACATCAATTTTGCCGTCACCATTAAGGTCGTCCATTTTATTATCATTATCTTCATCAACGATTATCGCGGCGGCATCGCCATAAAGAAATCTGCTGAATTCAGTGAGATAGATTCCTTCCCTTTTCAGGCGTTGCTTTTCCAGTGGTGAGATATAGCCACGTAAAATCTTGAGACCTTTTACCTTTTTCCCCTCTTTGTGGAGTAAGTCAATGATTAACTCCAGACGTTTAACAATTGAGTATTTGAGGGCAATAAATCTGGTTTTTCCTTTTTCGTGAGGACGCGAGAAATCTCCAAGACAGAAATGCGGGGAAATTTTAAAGTCTTCATTGAGTGGGGTAAGTTTAATAAAAAATCTTGGCGGTTTATAAGAAGAGCGGTGACTGGCAACCGGCTCCACAACGCCTGGTGCGGTTTCATCTGGGTATACGCCAATAGCATATCCTTCCAGTGTAGTGTCGGTGATTGGATTAAATGGATACTGGACGATTGCTCGCAGGTCAATTTGCCCGACATACCTCTGCACAGGGAGAAATACATCGTCACATCCCCAGCGACGCTCCTCAGTATAGACAGCACGTATCTTATAATCGCCTGGTCTGGTCGGGGCTTGCCAGACGATACTATTCTCCACTGATTTAAGAATCTTGCCGTTATCAATAGACCAATCCAGGTTAATCTTTCGCCCGATTTCATATTGATGTCTTCCCGGCGAGGTTCGTGCAAAGCTCAGCGACTCACTCTCCGAAGGGAATGCATAGTGGAGTTTAATAGTTTTTTCTTCTCCGGGTAAACACAGGAATGCCATTCCACGAGTTAATGTGCCCAGCTCAGGTATAAGCCCGGTAATGATGACTTCATTTATTTTCTCAGGTGTAGGCATCACTGGACTGGCAGTGAGTGTTGGCGTGGTTCTTGCCTGTATGGTCAGACAAAAGAGCAGACTCAAACTCATTACACTCGCTGTGATTACTCTCATTTTTTATCTCCCAAAATCGTATAATTAACAATGCACTATTATTTCTATTTTCTGCAACGGAAATCTTCTAAAAATCTTAGTGTGTTCTATAAAAAAGAAGCGTAACAATTCAGAGGTATTCAACCACATAGCATATCTAAATGTAAAGTTGCTTTTGAGCTAAAAATATCTATAACAGGCAGATTCTTTTCAATATTTGTATCAATTTTATTTGATTTTGTGAAGGCATTGTAAAAAAATTTAATTTGTCTTTTATAAGAGAGGGGGAAACATTATCTTTAAGAAGAAGGGTAAGAGAGAATGGAACGGACGTTTGTGATGTTAAAGCCGGATGCGGTTGAACGTGGTCTGGTAGGCACGGTTATCAGCCGACTTGAGAGAAAAGGGCTTCAACTTGCCGGGATGAAATTGATTAAGATGAGTCGGAGTCAGGCGGAGCGTCTATATGCCGAGCATAAAGGAAAAGACTTCTATGATAAGTTGATAGATTTTACAACTTCAGGTAAAGTGGTTGTCATCGTGGTGAAAGGCGAGAACGTTATTGCGCATATACGAAATCTTATGGGTTCTACAGACCCGGCACAGG
>JAGHBZ010000153.1 GCA_021160705.1 Candidatus Sumerlaeota bacterium | reverse complement strand
CTCCTCAACATAGTGGTCACCCCTCGTGCAAACCCCCAACACCCGGAGTTCGGCGAGATTGGCATCTGGATGGGCAATCCTAAAAAGATAATTGAACAAAAACCCTTTCCTGAGTCGCTTTTCCATAGCATTACCCTCTCCTTTTATATGTTAAAATTCGTGGTCACTGCCACGTATGACCTGATTAAAAATGCTAAATTTTCTGTGGTGCGTGAAAATATCGCCGGCCCAATCGGCATTGCTATCCTCTCATACCAGGCCGCTCAGAGTGGCTGGGCTGATTTCTTCAATTTCTTTGCTATACTTAACCTCCTGCTTTTTCTGTTTAATATATTTCCATTGCCGGTCCTTGATGGGGGACATATCCTTATTGTTACGATTGAGGCAATTACACGCCGACGTATTCCACCTAAGATACTGGTACGAATTTTCAGCGTTATGCTGGTCATACTAATTGCATTTGTGGTCTGGGTCACACTCAACGACATCCTGATGAACCTCTGGCGATTCGGCTTCGGCAAATAGTATACGTCTCTCTTTCTAAATGTCTCCGGCTCAGGAGGCACTAATTTCTTATTTTTTACTCGCCACAAAAAAGCCGTTTTTTTTCAATGATGTCAAGTTTTGTTAGTTGGGCAAAGTGATAATTACGTATTAATCTAAAAGAAAGGAGGGTGACTGAGGGATAGATTTTTATTCCACTTTAAAAGGAGGTAGAATTAAATTATACCTTACAGCCAATAAGATTCTTCTCTCTAAACGCAAAATCTGGGTTTATTTTCGGTGAGGTTTCAAATGGAAATTAATTATATATCCAGGTTACGGACTTTTGGTGCGTGCTCCTGGATGAACTTGCGGCGTGGCTCTACCTGGTCGCCCATAAGAATTGAGCAAATTCGTTCTGCTTCAATTGCGTCCTCCAGGGTCACCTGCAGAATAGTTCTGGTCTTTGGGTTCATAGTAGTTTCCCAGAGCTGTTCTGGATTCATCTCACCAAGCCCTTTATACCGCTGGATAGTTATCCCTCGCGACCCAATCTCCATAATAATATCCATTAATTCCTTCAGAGAGCTGGCGAATCGTTCTCCTTTTGAGTCGACAATCCGAAATGGTTTCTTGCCTTTCTGAGGAGTCTCTTCTTTCTCCTCCACGAATAACTCAGGATTGATTCCCAGTGACTCAAGATTTCTCCAGACCTCCTCCACGCTCTTTGATTCCGGAAGTTCAATTATATTGTGGCTATTAACTCGGTGGGGTTTTTCTTCATTGCCGGACGCAAACATATCAGGCACTCCATTCGCATCCTCGGGTTCTGAATTTTCCGCTTCAAAAAATTGAGCGAGGTCTTTCTCTTCATAAGCAAAATGATGCCGGGTACCCTCTACGATAGCGAACCTTGGGAATCGCCCTTTTTTATCGCGTCGGTTCAAATAATCAGGGAATTGTATGCCTTTTCGTTCAATTGATTTACGCAATTGCTCCAGTGAAAGTAGATACTCCATAAGTTGACGCGACTCCGTTGCGGTAAGTTTTCGTTCGCCCTGTCGTTTGCCAACCACAAACACACTTGCCTCCCTGAACCCCTGCTCAAGGAGAAATCTGTCTTTATCTTCTTCTTTTTCCAGGTAACGTTCTATCTTGCCTTTTTTGACTTTGAAAAGAGGCGGTTGTGCAATATAAATATGCGATTCTTCTATTAATGGTCGCATCTGGCGGTAAAAGAACGTTAATAGAAGCGTCCTGATATGAGCACCATCCACGTCTGCATCGGTCATCAGAATAATCTTATCATAGCGAAGTTTTGAGATGTCAAAATTCTCTTCCCCGATTCCTGTACCCAGTGCAGTGATTAAGGTTCGTACCTCCTCGTTGCTCAACACCTTATCCAGTCGTGCTTTCTCAACATTAATAATTTTCCCACGCAATGGGAGTACTGCCTGAAAATGGCGGTCTCGCCCCAGCTTTGCTGAACCCCCGGCTGAGTCGCCCTCCACTATGTAAAGTTCTGTGAGGCTTCTATCTTTTTCTGCACAGTCTGCCAGCTTACTGGGGAGTGTGCCAACTTCAATAGCGCTTTTGCGGACAATCTCACGGGCACGGCGCGCTGCATGGCGAGCCTGAGCAGCGGTGATGACCTTGTCTAATATTCGCTTTGCTATCGGGGGATGCTCCTCCAGATACTCGCTCAGTCCGTCATTGACAATCTGCTCAACGATTCCAGCAACTTCAGGGTTCAGGAGTTTGGATTTTGTCTGCCCTTCAAACTGAGGTTCTGAAAGCTTGATGCTCACCACAGCAGTGAGTCCTTCCCTGACATCCTCACCGGTTATACCCCCGGGCGCCTTCTTCAGCAGGTCATTTCGTTTCGCATATTCGTTTAATGTCCTTGTCAGAGCTTTACGAAATCCCAGTGCGTGAGTCCCACCATCTCGATTATTGATTGTATTCGCAAACGTATAGAGAATCTCAGAATAGGTATCATTGTATTGAATAGCGACTTCCACCACTACCTCCTCTTTCTTTCCCGTTGCCTCATCTTTAACAATCTCGCGGGAGCCCTGTAGATAAATAGGTTTGGGGTTAAGTACGTTCTTAGCCTCGTTCAGGCTTTTCACAAATTCATTTATTCCACCCTTATAAAAGAAACGAGCCTCTTTATTTGTGCGTTCGTCAACCAGCGAGATAGAAAGACCAGCATTGAGAAACGCAAGCTCCCTGAATCGGTTCGCTAAGATTTCATAAGAGAACTTAATATCACCGAAGATTTCCGGGTCAGGTCGAAAACGAATTCTCGTGCCAGTATGTCGGGATTTTCCTATTTCCTCCAGGGGTGTTTTGGTAATCCCTCGTTCATACCGCTGGTAATAGACGCGACCATCACGCCGAATCTCCACCTCAAACCACTCGCTCAGAAAATTAACTACCGATACCCCCACTCCATGCAACCCACCCGAAAACTGGTAGACTTTATTGCTGAACTTACCTCCAGCGTGCAGTTTTGTCATCACCACTTCTACAGTAGATTTATCTTTCTCTATGGGGTGATTCTCCACAGGAATGCCCCTGCCGTTATCCACAATAGTAATGCTATTATCAAAATGGATGAAGACCTCAATTTTGTTGCAACACCCTATCAACGCTTCATCAATGCTGTTGTCTATAACTTCAAAGACCAGATGATGAAGCCCGAGAGTATCCGTGTTGCCGATATACATAGCTGGACGGCGTCGGACTGCTTCTCTGCCGTCAAGAATCTGGATGGTCTCAGCGGTATAACGCTCGTTCTCTACGGTAGTTTGCCTTTTAGCCAATTTTTACCTCCTGTTGTATATATGTTGTAGTTATGGCGTGTTAAGGTGCCATATGTGGGACAAGTACCAAAAATTTTTATTCTGCCCACCCCAAAATATTAAACACACATATTTTCCCATTTCCAGCCAGAATCTGTCAAGTATTAATCCTTGAAAAAAGCAAAAAAATTCATCCATAACCCTAATAATATCAGTAAGTTTCTTTAAAGTGAAATCGCTTGTGGACATTTTTTTTACTTAACTTATTCTGGTTCAGGGAAAGAAAGCAAAAATGGGAGAAGTGGTGAGAAGATTTATTGATTTGGAAGGTAAAATTCTGGGGATTGGTAATGCATTTTGGTAAGTCGGGTTAGTAAAAGAGCCAGAATGCGGTTCTGTTATATTGAGTCCAGCGCTGGAGTTGAGAATTGCTGGCAAACTGCACAATATAAATATAGATACTGTCGCTGGTAAATCCTACACCACGCGGATTAGACAGCGGTGGCGAGGAATTCACTATGGTCTGAAGAAGCGTGCCTTCACTATCAAATACCTTAACGGCGTCAGCGCCGGCATCAGATACAAACACCCATCCTTGATTATCAACCTCCACTGCACCGGATGTACCACTGACCGTGGTGAGGTCAGTTGTCTGAGAATAAGAAGCCACTCCACCTGAGACAGAGCCTGTCCAGCGATGAACTGCTCCATCTGTGGAGGAGGCAATATAAACTGTGGAACCATCATTAGTTACTGCGAGTGCCCGATTTGTATGATTAGTAGTGCCTGGACCAAAACTATAGCTTGTTGCATAATCGCTGGTACGGGTTAGTACGTGCCAGCGGTCGTTCACCTTTTCCACGATAAACATATTGCCTGCGTCGTCAAAATCAAGGTCACCGGGTCGGAATGAGAGCGTCATACCGTTTAGAGCAGAACCATCAGTGCTTCTGAACTTCAGGAGCCCGTAAAATAATGGGGCGTCATAATTGTCGTCCAGACTTACCCAGACGTTACCCTCAGGGTCAACGGCAATCCCGGATGGGCAGTCAACCGCAACGGGGTAGCCATTCTCATCCAGCCCCTGAGTGATAGGCGAAAAAGCTGTCTCTGTACCATCAGGATTAAACACAACTATTTGGTCAGCACTATAGTCGCATACCCAGACTTTGCCCTGCTGGTCAACAACACAATACTGAGGTGCTGAAAGGGGTCTGCCAAATAGCCTGTCAAAATAATAGATTGGTTCAGGTTGTGGTGTAATTGACATAATCGCCGAGACACGTCGTGCCCTATCCTCGGGGTTGCTATCGTCAAAATCATTATCATACGCAATGACCTGATAGTATAACACATCGCCTTGAGCCGGTATAAGGATGGGTTCGTCAGTTATGAAAGTATTATTTGCGAGGAGATGCATTTTGACCTCATTGGTGCTGGAGAGAGGCGAGGCGTTGATTGCCCAGCGCAGGTACACTCCCTGTCCACTTGAGCTGGTATCGTCGTCATACACACCACTGGGGTCAGTGATGTCGCATTGAATATAGACCGAAGAGTGTGCGGTTGGTGGTTTATCAGTGCGGAAATTGAAGATGCGTGGTCCCGTGTTGTCGTCATCGCTGGGATTGATTTTCCAGAGTGCTGGTGGAATGACATCAGTGAATTTAAACGGACCCGCCAGCAATGCCTGAGCCTTCTCATTAGGAGTGTGTCCGGGAAACAATGATGAGTATGCAAATACCGTCAGCCCATGAGCACCGAGTTGACGGGAGGATTCCACTTCGGCTAAAAAAGGAGCAACATCGCTCATAGTGTAGGCACCAATACCCGGCGCTACGAACCTATCTGCTCGATGTTCCACGTGTTGAGTTGCCATATTTGTAAAAGTGGAAACGCTGGGGGTATAAATCATTGGATGCGAGACATCGAGTATGCCCTCAGCCAGCCAGCCCCAGGAGTCCTGGAAATAGTAGTTATATCCACTATAATAGCTAGCCCAGGTAGCTGCGGTGAAAAGAACCTCAGGTTTCACAGCCACGCCATCCTGAGATACCCGGCTCACCAGAGCAGTGACCTGGTCGCGACGGAATTGTGACCATTCATCAGGCATTGTCTCCGGGGTACCGCCATACTGGTCATAAAATCGTTGTAGGCTCGGTCCGTCCCAGGAATAATTCCGTCCCGGATAACGAACATAATCAAAATGAATACCATCCACATCGTAATTACTGATTACTTCAAGATACACATCTCGTAAATACTGCTGGACTCCGGGTATACCCGGACTCAGGAACACGTAACCAGAGTTAAGCGTCATAGTAGTGCCACTGGAATCAACACAGAACCAGTCAGGATGGTCGTTCCAGAGCTGGTGCACATCAGGGGGTGGCGGGATAGTCCCACGCCAGCCCGGATAAGTGTTCATATAAGCGACGAGTTTCAATCCTTTTGAGTGAGCGTACTGTGTAGCGAATGCAAGGGGGTTCCACCCGGGGTCCTGCCCAAGTGTGGAGGGGTCGCTTCCGGTCAGTTCCCATGCCCAGGGTTCTATAGACGACTCGTAAAAGACCGTCCCATTACCCCTGACCTGAAACAGTAGATAATTGAAATGATAATCAGCAGCGTTATCAATGATAGCTCTGACCGCATCAGTGGTCTTATAGTCCCATCGCGTTACCCAGAGTGCCCTAATCTCTTCAGCCTGAGCACCGAAGAAAATAAAGAGCACTATCATCACGAGCGCTGTAATATAAATTAAACGAATAGTTAAATCTCCTTGTATAATCGTCTTCATTTTTGTAATAATATTTTGGTCTATTTTATGATAAATGGTCAAGTCCTCACTGAGGCAGTAAACAATGAGAGAACACGATGAGTTTGCAGAACAGATTCAGCGACGAGCTGATAGGATTACAAGTTTAATTTTATTCTCAGATATGCCCTGGGTTGACATTGCTATTGAGATTCAGAATTTGCGTGAATGGTGTGCCCGTTATTTGCCGGACAAACTTGAGCTGTTTGACCGGATATATGTCAGCCGATTTCAGCGTCTCTGGACACAATGGCGACAAACTGAATACACTCAATTCTAT
>JAGHBZ010000074.1 GCA_021160705.1 Candidatus Sumerlaeota bacterium | reverse complement strand
AATCCCACCCAGCGTTTCCGAAAAGTCGGCTGACGCCGACCACCAAAACCAGCAAAAATTAAATCCTTTTTAATTAAAAAATTTTTAAAGAGTAGTGCGGAGATAAGCTATGAAAGTAAGGGTGGACAATAAATCCTCTTTCTGTAGTCAAGCTCAAAAATTAGAATTAGAAACATCTTTAAACCGATTACTTTCTAATGAAGCACCCAGTGAGCTTATTGTTCCTATAGAGATAAGGGATACACCTTCTCTTTTCTCAAAACTCCTAAGGTTTCTGGGTACCCGTTCTCTAAGATCTTTTGCTTCTGATGGAGAAGTTATTCTTTTTCCTCGGAAGATAATACTTTATAAGAGAGCTTTTAAGGGTGGCTTCAAAAGGCTAATGCATATTGCCCTGCACGAAATCGGCCATTACTTGGATTTTGATTATCGCAGTAGATCAGACCGAGAAAAACGAGCTGATATGTTCGCCGAGAAGTTTGGTTATGGTCACTGAAACCTTTAATAAAAGCAGTTCGGACGGTTGGATTGTAGAATGTTAAATGCGTGGGCTTGACTTTTCTTTAGTATTATGTTAAAATTAAGTGCTATCAAAATAGCCCCTACCACGAGGGAAATCGTGGAATATGAACCTTGAAAGGAGGTCAATATGACCAAAGAAAAAAATAAGGTAAGAGTTGAGGTAGCTCCTTGGATCGAAGCCGGAAATTTCCTTCGCAAGAGAGGATTCTATCCCGCTTTTCCACCTACTTCCCCATATTACGGTGCTGAGCTGGATGAACTGGATGAGAGAGTTGAGAGTGAGATGGGTATCCTGTACCCGGACCCCAAATCGAAAGTGAAGCCACCCAGGAAAATATGGATCGGTACGATCCAGTTTGGGGAGAGAACAGAGAAGCATTGGATAATTAGACTATATGGGTATAAGTGGTTGCACTTACTCAAAGCGACAGCAGAAGAGATGGCTTTGAAATTTGGAGTTGACATTGATCTTCTTATTGTTAGAGAACAACCACGAAAACAATACGTCTCATATTATGGCTATCCCGACATTTGAGCGAAAATAAGAAAGATTTATCAATTCCATTATAGAAAGGAGGTGGAAGAATGGGTGGAGTAGAATTTGAAGAGGCACTTGCTATAAGGGTAGGAGCTTTTCTCCGCTCACTGGGGTTCATCCCAGCTGATGCGTTCGGTGTTGCTCAGAAGGTGCTGGAGGAGAGTGATTCGCTTGATATTCTATACAAGGACCCCGAAGCGAAGCCGTGGTGGATCGGTACGATCTGGTTCAGAAACAGCACAAGGGGTGCCAATGATGATCATTGGGTAATCGAGGTATCTGGTCGCCGGTATTATTGCGGGTTAATAAGACAGCTAGCTGAAAAGCTGGCTTGGAAGTTTAACGTAGAGATTACTATTCGTCTTATTAGTGAGCAACCACAACTTGGAACCTTGCCGGACTCTCACGGCTGCTAATTGATGAAATTGGGCTTTGGGCATTAGTTATGCCCCCTGTGGAATCGTCAAAGACGAAAAATCCAAAGGGGGCTTTTTCTTTTTCCAAGAACTAAAGGATTTGTCACTAAACAAGAAATTTTGCGTTGCAAAATTTCTTGTAGCGAGTTATTATTAACTTATAAAAGAACTCAGGGTTATTAGGAATTGCGGCGGAGTCGTCAGTTCGTCTTTCCCCTTGAGCGCTGTCGCAGTCAGAGTTTAGGTAAAAATAAATTCGAATAATTGGCAATTGAAATTATGGATAATTTTTAATTGTAACAATGAATAGAAATGATACATAGATTAAAAATAGACATTTTACATAGATGTTGTCCCCAGCATGGCTTTAGTTAAGGCGGCATTTTGGGGTTGCTAGAGTTGTAATTTTTAAAGCAAAAATATGAATCAAGAAAATTTATCTTCTTCTAAGGAGAATTCTTCTACGATGTTGCTAACTGCTCAGAATTTAATAAAGAAAGCAGGAAAGACTTTAGGTCTACCAGATGAGAAAATAAAAGAGGTAATTATCCCTGATAGAGTAATAGAGGTTAAAATTCCTGTGAGGATGAAGAATGGACTATTAAGAGTTTTCCGGGGGTTCCGTAGCCAACATAACAATGTACTTGGTCCCTATAAAGGAGGTATTCGTTTTCATCCTCAAGTAAGCAGAGAGGAGGTGATTGCCTTATCTACTTTAATGACTCTAAAATGCTCTGTAGCTGGATTGCCCTTTGGGGGTGGTAAGGGTGGAGTAGTGGTAAATCCCAGAGAGTTAAGTTTGGAAGAATAGGAACAGTTATCTCGGGGTTATGCCCGGGCTATTAGCGAATATATTGGAGAGTGGAAAGATATACCTGCTCCGGATGTTAATACTGATAGTCAAATAATGAGTTGGATGTTGGATGAATATGAGAAAATTATCAAAAGAAAAAGCCCCTCTGCTTTTACCGGCAAACCAATTAATAGAGGAGGAAGTTTGGGAAGAAGAGAAGCGACTGGCAGAGGAGGAGTAATATCTCTGTTAACCTTATTGGAATATCTGGAGAATAAGAAATATAACACAGTGGCTATTCAGGGTTATGGAAATGTTGGTT
>JAGHBZ010000388.1 GCA_021160705.1 Candidatus Sumerlaeota bacterium | reverse complement strand
CTTATAGGTTAGGTCGGGGTGCTATGCGAGATTGGGACAGATTCTCTTTGCTTACCCTGCTAATCGCAGTGTTCACACTCCGACGCTTATTTGCTAATTCAGAGAAATTCTCAATATACGATTATCACAATATCTTCTTAATGGAATTATTTTTTATGGGAATAACGGTGATTTTGATTCTGAGTAGAGCAGGTTGGATTTAACGCTATCAGATGGGTTATTTTTTCTTTGTTTTCCATCGGCGGTGAAACCAGAAATATTGTTCAGGGTATTCCCTGACTACTGACTCCAGCAACTTCGTATATTCCCTGACAACCTGTACTATCACCTCAGAGCGAGAGACATCATCCCGGATGCGTTTATGCTCACCACTATGAACACCATTCTGTTCAAAAAATGAGTCAGGATAAATTGGAGGTTTAAAGATTACTTTATGACGGTCAAGACCCGTGCGGATTGTAAACATAGGTAAAATTGGCACTCCAAAACGCTGCATAAATAGCGCAGGTCCGGTGAATGTAGATGCGGGATGTCCAAAAAATCTACCACTTCCCCTGCACCGCGCGCATCCTGGTCTACGAGAAACGCTACCACCCGTCCCTGTCTTATGTGCGAAATAAGGAGTTTGGGCGTGGCTCTGGTAGAAATCACTCTCATTCCTTTTTTCTCACGCGTGGTGTTGATTGCATCATCCCAGAGCGGGTTATGCATAGGACGGGCAACTACCGACACAGGTACACCAATAGACGCAAAATAAGAGCCCACCATCTCCCAATTGCCCAGATGTCCGCTAATAACAAGATACCCGCCTTTCTCTCTGCCGACCTGATTGAAATATTCTTCGCCTTCAATTCGCTCTATTAATGAAGCTATATACCCTGAGTCCAGTATTGGCATTCTGATGAACTCTGTCACAGTCATAGAAAAGTTCTGGTAACATTGCCGTGCTATTCGTTTTAATTCCTTTTCGCTTTTTTCGTTGCCAAATGCACGGTGCAGATTCTCCAGCACGGTCTTTTTACGAATGGGCACCAGATAATACGCCACCAAACCCATCAGACGCGCAATCCTCAGCGCCAGCCTGTGCGGCAATAACCGAATGAGAAAAATAAACGGTTGCGCAGGATAGAAACTGAGATATGTACCTATTGTAGTCTTATGTTTTGCGGGCATTTTTCACCTGCGATGATGTAATCTTATTTAATCAAGTGAAGTATCTGCTTAAATACCGGATGTGTAGCGGTTTGTAATAACTCAAAAAGAACCATCTCAGTGGTCAGGAGCGTTGCACCCGCCTGTCTCATTCGCTCAATTGCATACTTATAGTTTTGCTCGGACCGTGAACCTGTACAGTCAACCACTACTCCACAATTAAACCCTTTCTCCAGAAGCGATAACGTCGTCTGAAGCACACAGACGTGGCTCTCCACGCCAGCTGTCAGGATATATCTGCTTTTGTCAGGAGAACCGATTCGGTCAACTGCTGATTCGTTATCCATCACACTGAACGTCATCTTCTCAATTGGGTTATATTCTTTCATTACTTCTCTAATTGCCGGTTCGGTCTTGCCAATTCCTTTCGGATATTGCTCCGTAAGTACAATCGGAACATCAAGCAGTTGCAACCCCTGAATCAGAATGCGGAGATTGGCGATAATGCTCTCGCGATTAAACATCTGCGCCATTAACTTCTCCTGAACATCAATTACCAACAACATTACTTCATAATTTCGTAACAATAATTTGTTCTCCATCTCTCCTTCTCCTGAAAACGCAAATATATTTACTATTATCAGAAAATTTAGTTGGCTTGAAAGCACTTTTTATCTTCTATTCCTTAAAAACCTGTGAGCTCGGAGCTCATTCTCACATTTTAGCGATTTCGGATTAAGCGGAGAGAACCGTACCTGAACTGAAACCACGAATAAAAATGAAACGCAGAGGAAACAGAATGAAAGAGATACTCCGAACAGGCTCGAATCTCCACTAATATTGAATATAAGTAATAGGTTTTCTCGTATCTATTCTTTATTTTCTTCATCCCAATTCATGTTTGGTTCGTGAAAATTTGCGGTTTCAAAAGTTTTTTAACCACGAATGGACACGAATATTTCCTAAGAATAATCTTGAGTTTGTGAGGAGTGCGTTCAGGGAGATAGTAAAGATGGCGATAGAGATGGGGGCGGTTAAGTTAGGGACAGTAGCGCTGGATTCAACGCGAATCCGAGCGAATGCCTCCCGTGAGGCGACCATCAAGACAGAAAGTATAGATGAGGAGATAGAGAGGGCGCTTGAGGAGGGAATAGAGGAGGACGAGAGAGAAGACGAGGAGTACGGAAGGGATAAGACAGGGGATGAGCAGCCGGAGGGATTAAGGAGTCCAGAGGAGAGGCAAAAGAGATTGAAGAAGATAAAGGCGCGAATGAGGCGTTTAGAGCGCGCGAAGGAAGTCACGGAGGGTACCGGGCGAAAGTGTGTGAATATAACGGATCCTGAGGCGAGGTTTGAGCAAAAGGGGAATGCGTTGGTGCCAGTATATAATGTGCAGGCGTTGTGCAATGAAGAGGGAGTGATAGTGGAAGCATTTGTGCACGATAATGCGGCGGATTATGAGGGATTACCGAGGGCGCTGGAGGAGGTAAAGGCTGAAGTTGGCGAGCTCCCGGAGCGATTGCTTGCGGACAGTGGATACTATACGAAGAAGAACCTTGAGTACTTAAAGAGAGAGGGGATAGAGGGATATTTGCCTTCATCTGAGCAAGCGCGAGATGAGAAGGATAAGTACGAGCCAAGAAGATATAGTAAGGACAAATTCAGGTATGATGAGGAGAGGGATGTGTACGTGTGTCCGGAGGGAAAGGAGTTAAGGTACTGGCGTATGGACAGGACCGGGGGTAATCGGTTGTATAGAGGGGAGAGGTGTAAGGAATGTCCGGCGTTGAAGGAATGCGTGAGGGGAAAGAAACCGTACCGAGTGCTAAGCCGATGGGAGAAAGAACCCCTGATGACAGAGATGAGGGAACGAATGGAGAGTGAGGAGGGGAAAAGGATATATAGCAAACGAAAAACAATGACAGAACCAGATTTTGGACATATAAAAAAGAACCTTGGATTCAGGCAATTTCTGCTGCGAGGTAGACGAGGAGCGGAGATAGAATGGCTTCTGCTGTGTATAGGGATAAATATGAGAAAGATAGGAAAATACTTGAGGAAATTATTCAAACCTGGGGATGGTGGAGTGGGGATAAGGGAGGTATATGTAGG
>JAGHBZ010000292.1 GCA_021160705.1 Candidatus Sumerlaeota bacterium | reverse complement strand
CCTTATAAAGAGAAGAGTATTTATTAGGAATCCAGGAGACCAGGATAATCATAAGATACAGGATATACACTAAAGCAAAATTTAGATTCTCCGCATTCTCTGCAGTCCTCAGAGATGCAGCAATTTTGAACTTTAGTGATTCTGAGGTCTGAGAGGCTGTCCGACAATTCAATTTTTGGCAAATTATTAACTATCTGGTTCGCAGAAAGATGCTTGAAATTATTAAGCTTACAGAATTAACTGTCTGGTTAAATTTCCTCATTTTTCGCATTATCGGACAGCCTCTCTGACCCTTAAAGTTGTGGTGATTATGCTATTCTGCAAGTTCGGGTGGGGGTTCAGGCGGGGGACCTTTTTTGCCTTCTCTGAGCCAGCGACGACGTTCCTCAAAATACCGACGCCGAAGCTCTACTTTATCAATATATTTTTTTGATTTTGCTGGAGTGGAGTCATCTACTTCTTTTTCAGGCTGAGGCGTATCAGCCGATATAGGGAAGTCCGAGATAATCTGTTCTCCACTGGCAGGCTCAGGGGTGCTGAGTTGCAAGAGTTCTGAGAGCTGGTGATAGGACTCCGGATTGCTTAAGGTCTGCAGGGCTTGCTCAAGTGCACGTTTGATTACGGGACGGGAGAGGTCAAGTCTTTTAATAATAGATTCTATAACCTGCTTTCCCAGAGTCCTGGGCTTTTTATCAACAAGCCCAACCAACTCCATCAACGTCAGAGCAATCACAGACTCTGAAGATGGGGGAGCAAGGAGGTCAAAAACTGCGCTTGTAGCGGCTTCTCTAACCATTCGGTCAGTGTCAGTGAGTGCAGAGACAATTGCTTTAATTCCTTTCGGCTCCCGGGACTGAGTTAACTGGTTAATCGCAATAATTTTTTCTTTCCGGAGTGAGTTTTTCCTGGTGGGCAGGAGAGAGCGTTTTTTCAGCGTCTTTATCCAAAAGGTAATGTCATCATCAGATTTTTTGAGGGCATTTTGTGGTTCCTTTGTTTTGTCTGAAACGGAGTCAGTTAAGGCTTCAACGGCAAACGGAGATGTGCCACGAGCCCTTGCGAGTCGCAAATTTGCGTCAACGAGCACCTTAGATGACTCTGTGCCAAGTGCGGATAAGTGACCGGACTGAATCTGGTGCATCAGGTTCTGAAGGATATTTTCTGCTTTGGGTCCGTCAATTTTATCCAGTGCGTAGATAAGGGAGGCGGCAATTTTATCTCTGGTAAGGGGTTTACGTTTCCCTTCACCAGCATCCCAGTAATACTCCTGCTCATAGATAGTAAGGTCTTTCTCCTCAATAATATAGGTATTAAGTAACATTTTTTCGAGCAACGGGATGGCGGTTTCATCGCCAATCTCAGCGAGGATTTCACCGATTGCCATATATGCTCCGGAGAAGAGATGAAGATGCTGTTGAACGGATTTGAGGAGAAATGGTACGACGCTGTTGCCCAGTGCAATTAAGGTGGTAGCAATTTGTTCCCGGAATCCAAGTATAGTACGCTGACGTTCGTCGCCACTGGCAAATGAAGGTGTAGGGTCTTTGAGCCAGAGTCCATTAACTAACGAGTCCACCAGCCAGGTGGTATACGCTTTTTTTATTTCCAAGATAACTGTCTTTGCTTCAGGTGGTGAAAGAAACTCCAGGGCAGTACCAACCCGAAGGTCGGTCTCCTCAGGATGGATAGTTTTAATAATGCCACCAAGTATTTTATTTTTTTCATCCAGGGTGGTTAATGAAGAATAGAAGACCTTAGCCAGTGCTTGTATGATACTTAGAGCGCGGCGACGACGAGGTGGGTCAACCACTCTTGCGCGCAGTGCATCCTGGAGTTCTGCAAGTAAGGGTTGTGCAGATTGAGGGCTACCGATATTGCCGAGCGATAAAGTGATTACGTCTTTTAAATTGCTGAGTTTTCTGTCCTGAAGGCAGTCGAGCAAAAACGGGATGAATACCGGGGAACGGAACATCCCCATTAGTTCAACCGCATTTTTAAAATAGCGGGTATCCAGGGAATCACGGACATAAGCAAAAAGGGTGTTATGAAGTTTAGGATGTTCACCAAGTTGTTTAAATGTAGTAGCGACAATCATCCGAGCCTTCTGTCCGAGCCCTTCATAGATTCTTTTTTCCACTCCAGCCAAAGTGCCAGTAGCACTGACTTCGCCGGGACATAACTCCGATAATAGAAGAATGACATCTACCCATCTGTATTCTTTTCCGGGTTCAAAGGGAGTGTTAATAATAGCCTGGAGAAGCCGACGAAAACTTGCTAACTCCTCAGGCGTAGGTTCATTAAGGTCGGTTGGACGTGGGAGGCTATTTTTGAGTTCCTGAGCGCTCTCGGTGTGAGCCCGAGTCCATTCCAGTTCTCTATTCTCCAGTCGGGATTTAAACATAAGCCTCAATCGTTCCTGGCGAACTTTGTTGATGATGGATAGGTGCTCAGGGGTGAGGTTATTTTTTTTAGCGTTCTTCTGGAGTTGCAAAATTACCTGCTCAACGCCATCCTGGTCATATTCAAGGGAACCGAGAATGCTTCCGCACACCTCCAGGTTTCGCTCCATCTGTGTCTCGTCGCTGCTCTGTTTCAACAGATGGAGTATGATGTCCAGTGCTTGCTGATAGTTCTTGGCACGAATCGCCACTCTAATTTCGCGTGCTATCCGTTCCCTGTAGATGGCATCCATTTGTTCTGACCAGTGGATGAAGAGTTCTATATCGGGAGCGAGTCGTTCCCGCAGAGCTGTGGCAAATTTAGGATGAAATACCTTCTCTGCTTCTTTGAATACCCAGGTAGGTGGGGCTGGTGTGAAGTTATAGTACACCTTCAGCACAATATCAGCCAGTACCTTTGCACATTCTTCAACGGGGTTTTCGCCGTCTTTTAGGAAAGCATAAAGTTGCCTGCTCTGGGCAATAAAAGTCTTATAGTCAGCTTTCTGCAACGACTCCTGGAGTCGACGAAGTGTCTGTCCAATCCTGCCGTTCATACAAAAATTATATTCCTAATTGTCTGAAAAGTAAACCTTAAACGGGGTTGCATACTAACACAAGAGTCAGGATTTGAGCAACTTTTTAATTTTGGCAGTAAAGGGTGGTGTAATTATTCCACGTTCCGTAATGAAAGCGGTAACGAATCGAGCGGGAGTCACATCAAACGCAGGATTGTATACCTTGAGATTTGGGGGTGCACACCGCTTGTTCGCAAAAGTAGTAACTTCGTCCGGGGGGCGGAATTCAATAGGTATATCTTTGCCAGACCTAAGATTGGGGTCAAATGAAGAAAGTGGAGCGGCGACGTAGAATTTAACACGATGGTGATGAGCCAGTACAGCGAGGGCATAGGTGCCGACTTTATTAGCAAAATCACCTGAGACGCAGATGCGGTCAGCCCCAACGAGCACTGCGTGGATGTTGCCCTGCGCCATAAGAGTGCCAGCCATATTGTCGCAGATAAGTGTGACGTCAACGTGCGATTGCATCAGTTCCCATGCGGTCAAGCGAGCGCCCTGAAGCAATGGGCGTGTCTCATCAGCAAAGACTTTAATCTTTTTACCCTGCTTTTGAGCGGTATAAATCACGGCAAGCGCAGTGCCGATACCTGCGGTGGCAAGTGCGCCTGCATTACAGTGAGTGAGTACCGAACACCTTTGAGGGAGGAGTTTTGCTCCGTAGGAGCCGATTGCCTGGCAACGGCGCCGGTCATCCTCAAGTAATGCAAGGGCAAGCGAAAGGAGCATCTTTTTAAGTTCGGGGACTGATTGGGTGAGAGATGAGCGAATTAGATTTTTCACTTTCTCCAATGCCCAGAAAAGATTAACCGCAGTGGGACGCGCCGTGGCAAGATAATCAGCCACAGCACACACACGTTGATAGAATTTTTCCGGGTCCTTACCGTGCCAATGGCGAACCCCAAGATACACGCCAAATGCGGAGGCTATGCCAATAGCAGGCGCACCACGTATGCGGAGTTCACGAATAGCACGCCACATCTGGCGTACAGTGTCAATATACTCATATCTCAGTTTAAGGGGAAGGAGTCGTTGGTCAATAATTTTTACTCTATTGTTCGTCCAGGTGATTGTGTGTATCTGCATAGTTATTTATGTGATTTGATGTATTTTTCGAGGTCTTTTTTAATCTGGGGCTCGAGCAAATCCTTTTGTCCCAGGAATGTACGAGCAACAAGTTTACCTTCTTCCACTGCTGGCTGGTCAAATGGATTAACGCCATAAAGCTCACCTGCAAAAGCGGTCTGAACTTCAAACATATAAAGCAATTCACCTAAGTGGAATTCATCAAGTCTATCCAGCATTATTCTGACATTGGGGCGCTGATGTCTGGTCAGCACAAATTCAGGCCAAGAGTTCGCTGTTCATCAATTGAGAAAGGGATTTCCCGCGTAAATGGTCAATTCGTTTCTCTTGCCGAAATGCGTTAGGTATTTTAATATCTTTTTTAAATTTATTTAAACCAACAAGAGTGATGACTTTGTCGTTCTGCCCATCAAGGATGAGTTGTAAGAGTGAGTGCTGGTCAACTGTACCCAGTCCTGCAATGGGGGTCTGTCCAGCAGTGGATGAATTTTTCTTCTTGCCCAGACTCTCAGCCCAGAGTTGCTGATACCATCGGCTTAGATGCCATAATGAGTCACAATAAGGCATACATACCGAGATATTTTTGTTATGCCGTGTATCAAGGAGAAAATGGACAGTAGCATTTAGATATGCGGGGTTATGCATCAGGTTAGGTGAATTGGTTCGTTTGTCCATACTTGCGGCGCCTTTAAGGAGTTGCTCAATATCAGCCCCTGCCACAGCGGCAGGATAGAGCCCCACAGCAGTGAATACAGAGAACCGTCCACTTACATTATCGGGCAAGGGAAGGGTACGCAATTTTTCTTTCTCAGCGATGGTATGTAACACACCACGCTGTTGAGGTGAAGTTGCTACTACGAAATGTTCGCCAACTGCACAAGCACCCAGCCGTTTTAATACCCGTGAGTAAAGAATCATAAAAATAGCGAGAGTCTCATCGGTGTTGCCACTTTTGCTCACGACAAAAAATGCAGTGGAGCCGAGATTAATAATCTCTAACAGGTCAATAACGGTCTGCGGGTCAGGGTTGTCCAAAAAGAAAAATCGGGGGACTAAATGGCGTTTCTGATGAAGTCTATGAAAGGTATGTGTAAGAGCGGTGCACAGGAGACGTGGACCGAGACAGGACCCGCCAATACCAATATGTATGAAGTACTCGTATTTGCGTCTTACAGCGTGAGCAATAGCCTTGATTATCTGGACGATATTCTTATCGTAAGGAAGCTCATAAAATCCAATAATACCCTTACGTCGTTTCTGAGAAAGGAGTTTATGAATCTGGCTGGCTTTTTTCTGAATAGATTTAAGTTCAGCGTGTCCAACACCATCCTTAGTGCCTATGGCATCTGCTAACGCATTGCTCACATCAAGCGAAACACTCATTTTTAGTAGCCCTTCAATAAAAAACTGTTTTTTATTTTCTACTCAAAAATCAGAGGTGTCCAGAATTTTTTAGTCTTTGTGAATGAATAGTTTTATTGACTTATATTGCGGTATTATTGGAAAATAGTAATTTGTACAAATCATTTATAGAATTAAACAAGGGTTCAATTGAGTTAATGCAGGCGCAAAATCAGCAGCAGAGCGACGAGAAATTTAACTACGAAAAGGCTTTTAAGCAGCTTGAGGAGATTGTAGAGCAGCTTGAGGATGAGAATACACCTCTGGAGAAAGCCATTGAGCTCTTTACTGAAGGCAAGAGGTTAGCAGACCTGTGTTTGAAGAAGCTAACAGAGCTTGAGCAAAGAGTCCAGCTCCTGCTTGAAGATAAAGAGGGCAAAATCAAGGTGGAGGAGTTTTCGCCTGAAAAAGAGGATAACTCAGATG
>JAGHBZ010000362.1 GCA_021160705.1 Candidatus Sumerlaeota bacterium | reverse complement strand
GCATTGCTGCTCGTGATACAGCGGGTAATGATTTAACCTGTACGGGTGGCTGGTGGTCTGACTCCGACCAGAGGCGAACCGACCACACCTGGTTAATAAAAGAGTATCCATATCCCTCTTCAAATCCCTGTCTGTATCTTGCGATAGGTGTAAGTGATACAGATGATGGCGATACCTCAAGTGGATTAGTTCTTGTAGATGTAGAACGTGTGGTCTGGGCACCCTCGGGTTATGGTTCAGATATTGATTCTGCAGCTGGTGACCCGAAAGCCTTTGAGCCACCGTGGCGCGACTACATAGACAATACGACACCTGGAGAGTGTGCAGACTGGTTCGTAATCTGGGTAGCTAATGTGTTAAACTGGCTTCCTGGTTACGCTCCCTGGCTAAGCGAAGCGGCGCCAACACCTACGCCGACACCAACGCCAACACCAACACCGACGCCGACACCTACGCCAACGATTGTCCAGCGGTGGGATAGATATTAACCTTTTACATTGGGGGAAGTGAAATTTAAGATTTCACTTCCTCCTCTTTTTTTTCATTTTTCTTTCTCAAAGTTCTTACTGAAACAAACCAAAAGGGGTAAGTTAAATTGCAGAAGTCTTTGAAAAATATCTGGCTGAGTGGAGTTTTTTTAATAATATTAATGAATGGCTACTCTTACTGGGTAGATGATTTTTCAGTCCAGAGACCTATGAGTCGCTGGTTTCCGTCCTGGACAAACCAGGTAGCAGGCTACTCGGTAGTGGAGTCGCGGTATTACTATCAGTCGCCGGGTTTTGCCCGACTAACTATGGACAGAAAAGGTCCTGGCGATGAGCAGTTGTTCTGGAGTTTCACTGTTCCTTATCCAGAAGCCTCCACATTGCATATTCGGATAAGGGCAATGAACACCGAAAGTGCAATAGATGCGGATTTCTGCATAAATGTAAACGAACAGGATGGCTCAGAGACCTGGATTCAAGGTTGGCGACAGGTAGGGACAGGCTGGACAGAGCTTGTGTATAACATCACCGCTTCCGGCTCGCCACCTGTGGACACTCCTATAAGGCAGATAAACATTGGAGTCTCTGACCACGATGATGGAGCAAATAATACCGGGATTATCGGGTTTGATATAGATTATATAAAATTTGATGACGTTGAATATGACCAGCGCGATGCTGGTATTCACGTCTATTCAGCCACAACCAGCCCGGATTATCCGGAGTGGGAAGTGTACTTTGGCATTTCCGATGACGATGGAATAGCCCTGGGGGTAGCAACTCCTTATGGGCAGATGGGTCTTTTCCGAAAATACCTTTACCCATCCAGAGATGTGGTGATTTCTATTCAGAAAGAATTAGACCCGCCAATAGATGGAACAAAAGATTACTACATCTCCTGGGACTGGTATACAGCTCACCATAAGGTGGTGGATGTGAGACTGTTAGTTTATGATGGGGCAACGTGGCATTCAGTACGGGATTGGGGATATTATAATAACGTGCCTGAGATGCAACCTCCTTTGAGCCGAACTCATATCTGTATAAATGCCCAACCCCAGATAGGCTCACTCGCAAATATTACAAAGGTCTCGTTTGAGCTCTCAGATGTAAACGATTATACAACCTCAACAAATGGAAGTGGGCTATATGGATTTTATATAGATAATATAGAATTTCTGCCAGTGCAATATGATGGGGAAATAGGACATTACCAGGGAGTCTATGAGCCCACACGTGTTCAGCGGTCAATGGACCATTATATCACGAATGATTTCAAACCTTCCTGGCATGGCTGGCCAGAGGTCCCCGAATGGGACGATATGTGGTGTGAACAGCCGATACGGATTTCCTGGGCGTATTATAAATATAGTGGAGAAGAGGTGTGGCGGAATAGAGCTATTGATTGTGCAGATAATTTTCTACTCGCCCGGATGCAAAGAGCAAATGGTTCTGCACATACGAGTTATAGGGCTTCAATAGATGAGTATGATACCTCTAGAGTAGAGGGAGAGGTAGACCACTACGACCTCTGTCGTGGTCAGGCTGCATTCATAGAACAGATGTGTATTATGTATGAAGAGACAAAAGATACAAAATATCTGAATGCAGCGGTGAGTTGTGCATCTTTTCTGAGGGATAACTGGGGACACGTCGTAATTTCAGGAACCCCAGGATATTGGGCTTATGGTATCAACCATACAGGAGACCATTCCGCAACTCCTGACCAGTTCACAGACCATACTAGAATAAGCTGTCTTGGGGCAATGGTAGCAGCACTGGGCGAGCTCTACCGAGTATCAAATGATTCGCAATGGCTTGACCTTGCAATAGCCAATGGCAACGTGATTCTCTATGCCCAGGAGACAGACCCTGACGCCTTAGGGTATGGACTTTTCAGCGATATGGTCTCTCACGCTGGATGGATAGATAATTGGTGGATGGTTAATAGTTTTGCCAGTGGTATGGAGGGGATAACTGAGCTATATATGGTCACTGGAGATGAACAGTATTATCAGGCAATAGAGCGAGCAATGGCAGGACTCAACTATGCATACGACCCACAACTTGGCTGGGGTGATGTCCATCCCATAAATGGCAATCAGTGGGATAGCAATGGCTGTGTCACATACGGTATAGGAAGGATAGCACGTCAGGCATTAAGAGCATATTACTGCTCAGTCCAAAGGGGCACACCCAGAGATGACTGGCGACGGCTTGCGGAGCAGATTCTCCTCTATCTCTGGTATCATAACCAGAGAGGCGTTGACCATCAGACGACCTCAGCTCAGACCTGGGAAGGCGCCTACTGGTTCCACCAGACAGACGTGGGAAAGGACTCCAACTATAATATGGAATGTACCTGCTATGTACTTGAGGCACAGCTGGAATATTATTATCTCACCCACCGGGGTTCACTCAGGGTAAATGGCTGGATTATGTATTAATAACAGCAAAAAATTAGGATACAAACAAAGACTCTCATCAGGAGGTGAAAGGCAATGAGAATTCTACGAAAGAATGGGTTTACATTAATTGAGTTATTAATTGTCGTGGCGATAATCGCCATCCTTGCCTTAATTGCAGTACCAAATTTCCTTGAGGCTCAGACAAGGTCAAAGGTCGCACAAGTAAAGGCAAATATGCGCACCGTAGCTACCGGGCTTGAGGCGTATTGTGTTGACAATAAACATTATCCACCCGCCGCTGCTCATGGGAGCTGGCTACGACCTGAGAAGAGACTGGCTTGTCTGACTACACCCGTGGCTTATCTGACAACATTCCCGAAAGATATCTTTGAGAAATACCCAAGCTGGTGTTACTGGTATGGGATGTACTGGTATGAGGATAGGGAGTCGTGTCTAACCTACTGGCAAGCACACCCAGGGACTCAACCCCTTGTAAAGCATACTGAAGTGGCATGGTTGATGAAGAGCAAGGGTCCGGATTGTAATGATGATTACTGGGGTTATCCCTGGGGTGGTCCTGAGGGAATAAAGGAGTACGACCCAACAAACGGCACAATTAGCAGGGGCGATATACACAGATTTGGTCCGGGTAACATTGAGACAATAACCCTTTTAAGAGAATAAAGAGAGAAAGGGGAGAGAAAATGAAGAGAAAGGGTGGATTTACATTAATTGAACTATTGATTGTGGTAGCAATTATTGCTATATTAGCATTAATTGCGGTTCCTAATTTTCTTGAGGCACAGACAAGGTCAAAGGTCGCACAAGTAAAGGCAAATATGCGCACCGTAGCTACCGGGCTTGAGTCCTACTTTGTGGATAATAACCATTATCCCCCGGCAATAGTGCACGGT